>JBATJK010000042.1:0-31637 GCA_049668445.1 Gemmatimonadota bacterium | reverse complement strand
CCACAGGGCGTCGAGGGTGCCGCGGGGAGCGCGCAGAGAGGGTCCGGCCAGCAGGGCCTCGACCTGTCCGGCCGGCACGGCGCCCGCCGCACGGATCTCTTCTTCCAGGCCACCGGCCTCGCGCTCGATCTCCTGGATGCCGCGGAACGTGCCGTCCATCGCCTTCGGGATGCGGGCGAACACGTACCGCCCGAAGAAGCCGCTCGTCACCACCACGGCCATGCTCCAGAAGGCGATCGAAACGATGCCCCCGAACTTGAACGTGGTGTGCAGCAGGACGAGGAACGGACCCAGGGTGCACAGGAAGATGTGGAACTGGAGCCAGTTGCCGAGCCCGCCGGCGCCGCCGAGCCACGACACCCGCTTGCGGGTGGAGTAGAGAGTGACGCCCACCAGCATCATGGCCGTGCCCGCGATCCCATACCCGTGCCCAATGAGACCCGATGGCTTGAGGACCTCGTGATCCGCCGCGAAGGGGCGATCGCCGAGGGGAAGGCGGTAGTAATCCGCCCCCAGCTGGACCGCGATGATGGCGATCGTCAGCCACAGGGCCAGGAGAAGAGCGCCGAAGACCCGACTTCCGCCGATCCCGCCGTGTGCCGCGCGAGAGGTCAACGCACGGACTCGAAGGGCCCCAGATAGCGCTCATGCTCGTAGCACCAGCCCCAGGTTTCGCCCGGCTCGAAGGACTGCATCACGTTGTGGCCTGTCTCGACGAAGTGGCGAGTGGCGTGCTTGCCGGGAGAAGAATCACAGCACCCCACGTGTCCGCACACCATGCACATCCGCAGGTGAACCCATTCAAAGCCCGAGTCGAGGCACTCGGTGCAACCCTCGTCGGAGGGCGTCACGCCCTCGACGGCCTGGGACAGGTGATCGCAGGTGTGCTCGGTCATGCGGCTCCTCTCAGAGAGACTTCTGGGTCGGATCCGGGTCGAAGTGCTCGGCCGGCAGGACGTCGAAGGTCTTCACCTCGCCGAGAACGATGTCGGAAGTGTGCCTGCCCTGTGCGTACGTGACTTCCTTGAAAGCGAACAGCACTCCGTTCACCTCGCGGAAATCGGAGTACACGTTGATGAACTCGAGCGGCTGCGGCGAGCCTTCGAACGGAATGTGCGCGATCGTACGGTGAATGCGCCCCGTCTGAGGATCGATCTCGGCCACCAGGGACAGGCCCTCACCCACGTCCATTAGGAGCACCCGAAACTCGGCTCCCTCCCGTGTGACCGGGTCTGCCTCACTGATCTGCTCGGGCGCGGCGAGTAGGAAGGCCGGGAAGTCCATGCGAATCGCTTGCAGCATCATCGACTGGTGCATGGGCCCGCCGACCGGCTGACCGCCCCGCCACCCCTGGCCACCCACCAGGACCCTTACTTCGGGGTCGCGATCCGGCCTGAGGATCTCGACCCGGAGCTTATCCGGGCGGTGGAAGGCGCGCAGAATCCGGCCCGGTTCACCACCCGCAGCCGAGACGATCTCTCCCGTCTGCATGAAGGCGCTGGCGGCGGCGATCGCTTCCTCACCCCCGTAGGCCTCGACACACAAAGCGGCCAACCCGGCGGCGTCCTGTGCCGGTGCGCTCGAAGGGACCACGAGAACAGTGAAGAGCGCGAGGGAAATGAGGGCGGCGAGGACCGTGCGGGGCACGTGATTTCTCCGGTTTCGGGGTCCGCTCAAACTGCCAGTCGGACTCCGAAAAAGCCAGCGAAACAAAAGCGGGTATTCGAATGCTCGGATATTGTTGTGTCCGAGCAACATACAGTATTTCGGTCTTCGTTCGTGAAATTGGGCACAAATGACCCACGATCGGCCCTTGTGGTTGGACTTCTGCGGTCATTACGTGAGTTAGGGTGGCAAGCATCTTGCCGGTAGAGACAGGGTGTTTTGTGGACACTTGCGGCCCCAACAGGAAATCGGCCCATGGCTTCCCGAAGCCACCTGATGCTTGTCTTCGTCGGAGCGCTGCTGCTCAGCGGTTGCGCGGTGGACAACTCAACCATCCAGATCGAACTCCCTCGCGGCACCGCTGCCGGGTACGCGATGTACCTCCCGTCGGGCGACAGCGAGTAGTACCAGAACTCGGTCGTCTCGTCGCTGGTGAGTGCGACCGGGGACTCCCCCTCGCGCATTGAAAACAGCCACACGTCGGTACGGAATGAGGGAAGGGACTGGGCGAAGATCGTCAGGCCCTGGCTGTCCGGCAGCCAACGGATTCCCCACCCGACGCCGATCTCGGTGTCGAGCTGACGCGGGGGCGACGTGACGTTACCGGCCTCGTCCACTCCGATGAGCACGATCTTGAACAAGTGGTCTCCTTCACCGTCACCGAAGTACGCGCTCCCCGCGATCCAGTGGCCGTCCGGGGGCCACACGAGACCCTCGAACGAGGCCGCCACGGAGGCCAGACGACGGGCCTTGCCGTCCGGTCCGTCCGCGATCATGACGTCGGTCGAGTCTCCGGCGCTTTCCGCCCACACGACCCTGTCCCCGAACACGCCCATGGCCCTGCGTTCCACGATCGGCAAGGTGCGAAGGATGCGCGATCCTCCATCGAACGAGGCGGCCCGGAGCTCGGAAGTCTCCCCGTTGGTCTCGAGATAGAGGATCTCATTCCCCTGGGTCGCTGGCCCGCCCGGGCCCGAGATGCTGAACATGCTGAGGCTCGCAGGGGCCTCGGTCACCGTGCGGATCTCGCCGTCCGAAACGCGGGCGATCACCAGTGGAGACCCGTCGCTGTCCGGGGTGCGCTTCTTGAAGGCCACTTATTGTCCATCGGCGGAGAGCGCCACGACGGCGAGGGCCGCGAACAGGGCCAGGAACCGGGCGCGAAGTGACACGATTCGTGCTCTCACTAGTCACAACACGTTGGTCCCGTGGGTTGGAGTTGTCGGGACTGAATTGACCCTACCTCCGCCGGATCGCCACCGACCCGTCGAACGTCTGGATCTTCACGTTGGCCCCGCCGTCGCCGATCGTAAACTCCGTCTCGGGGCCCTGGGCGCCGTCCCGCTCCATGGCCCCGGGTACGTCGAAGTCCACCTGCAACTCGCCCTCGATGGTGGTGACCACGCAATTCGCCCCGGCATCGCGGGGCAGCGTCATCTCCACCCGTCCGCTGTGGGTCTGGAATCCAACCGAGCTGCCGGGCTCGAGTGCCCCGTCGAACACGATGTCGCCGGTCACACTCTCGAAGTGGCCCTGCCTGAGGCGCGGGCCGCTCACGGTAATCTTTCCTCCTACCGTGACCAGGGTCACGTCCTCGACCGAGCCGCGGAAGGTGATCGGGCCTTTGCCCGTCTTGGCCCGGATGGACCTGGACTCACCGGTGATCGAGACTTCCCCACCCATCGACTCGGCGTACAGCTGCTTGGGGCTTCCGGAGAAGGTGACGTCCCCGGAGACCGTGTAGATGTCCACTCCCCCGGTGATGTCCTCGATGTCGACCGACGCCCCGGTCGTCTTCACCCACACCGTCGCGCCCTCGGGAACGAAGATGTCGAGGTCTACGGCCCCCTTGCCTTTCTTGTCCGTCCAGATCCCGCCCTTGGCCGCCTTCCCCTCCTTCGCGATCCCGAAGTCGAGCTCGGGCAGGCTCTCGTCGGCGGTGCCGCTGAACGCGACGCTGTCCTTGCCCCACCCGGCGATCCGGATCGTGCCTTCCGTCTCCATGTAGATCCGGATATACGAGTTGGGGTTCACCGCGTGGCGGCTGTCCACCTGCTGCTGGGCCGTGGCCACGAGCGGGAATGTCAGGGCCACCAGTGCTGTCGCGAGAATGGACCGGGCAATCTTCATATCAGCCTTCTGCCGTGATCGCGGCTGCCTGCCGCAGGAAGTCCAGCTTTCTTTCGTACGAGGTCATGACCGCCTGCTGCAACGGCAGACTCTGCGGCGCCGACTCCAGCGCCGCCAGCGAATGCTGGATCGCCTCGTCGATGATCCTGAGGTTCTCTTCGATCAACTGAACCGTCTCCGGCGGAAGCTGGTCACGATTCGCCTCGAGAGCCGCCACCATGTCGGCGATCGCCGACGAGAACTGGTTCTCGACCTCCATGTCCCGAACGAACGTCGCCTGCATGACCGACGGATCTTCATTTATTGCTGCGCCAGCAACTGTTGCTGCTGCATCGTCCCGGTTGCCGGCCTGGTCTCTCACCAACACGGTGGTTACGGCTGACGTGACGACGATCAAGGCTACCGCGGCCGCCGCCAGCTTCAGTCCCTGCCCGCTCCACCACGGGTAGGGCTGACGCGGCTCTTTTGTTGCATCAGCATCTATATCAGCGCCACCGGGCAGCCTCTCGCGACTGTCCCAGGTCTGTGCCGCGATCTCTTGCGTGAGATCCCTCTCCGGCGGCAGTGCCTTCGGCAGGGTACTCAACAGCGCACGCAGGTCGGGGCCGAGGAGGTCCTCCTCCGCTCCAATACCGCCTGGCCTGTCTTCCATGTCTCTATGGTCCGTCATGATTCACTCGTCCCCTCAACGTCCCCGTGCAGCGCCTCCTGCAGGAGCTTTCGCGCCCTGTGGATCTGCGCCTTGATCGTTCCCTCCGCGAGTCCCGTCATCTCGGCGATCTCGCGGTACTTGTAGCCTTCGATTCCGTACAGCACCAATGCGGTTCGGGCGGCTTCCGGAAGGCCCGCCAGGGCCCGCTCCACGTCGATCCGCTCCTCCGTCCTCCCCTCCGGCGCCGCCCGCCCGTATCTGCCCAAATCACCCGTCGATTCCAGCCTCAAGTGCCTTCGCTTCCGCGACCGCTGGTCGTTCAGCACCACGTTCACCGCCATCCGGTACAGCCACGAGGAAAACAAGCTGTCTCCTCTGAAGGTACCCAGCTTTTCCCAGCAGCGAACGAAAGTGTCCTGCGTCAGCTGCTCCGCCCGCTCCCGGTCGGCGCTCATCCGAAGGCAGAGCGCGTACACCCGGTCCACGTGCGTCCGGTACAGCTCCTCGAAGGCCCGCGCGTCACCGCCCTGCGCGCGGTGGACGAGAGACTCGTCCTCTTCGGACAGCGGAGCCGTTGCCTGCTCGGCTGGGCTGATGGGGTCCCTCTCCTCCGGCACGGCGGTGGTCCGTTCTCTCAGCGTTAGGACATCGAGGACACGTGAATTGTTTGCTCCACGGTAGGGCGGGACGCAAGGGCGGGAGGGGCCAAGATCTCGGCCCTACGGGCCGCCATGCCCCTTACGCGCCGGATGTCGGGCCCGTTCAAACAATCCTCCGGGCGGGCGGCATCCCAATTCTGTAGCGCCGAGGTGGCGGGGAGCGGACGGCGGAGGGCGCCGAATTCGAACCCGCGCCCGACCCCCCGACAGGAGGATGACGATGAAGTGGATTGCCCTGAAGACCTTTGCCCGGCCTGCGATCCTGGCCACGGCGCCACTGCTGGTGGCCGCCACGATCGCGATCGCCGGCCCCCCGTGGATCAGTATCGAGTATCCCCCCAACAGGCTGGACAATGAGACGCGCGGAGCGCTGGCGCTGGTGCGCATCTATCACCACGAAAACGCGGGCCAGTTCCCGGTCGAGGGTACGGCCGAGGGCGTCGTGGACGGTGAGCGCGTGTCGCTTCCCCTGAAATTCACGCCGGTGGGCGACGAGGGCGTGTGGGCCGCCTGGGGTGAGATCCCCGAGGAAGGCAACTGGGTGCTGGCGATCCATGGCACGGACGGCGTGTCGAAGGCCGAGATTTCCATCCTCGCCGCTCTGGCCGACGGCAACCAGGAGATCTCGTTCGTGAAGGTGCCACGGAGTCGCGAGGGCAACTGGCCGCGGGCCGCATCGGACCGCGACGTCGAGTCCATGCTGCAGACCGCCATCGTGATGGCCGAGGCGCAGGGACGGAGCCCGTTCCGAGCGATCACGGTCGGCGAGGCGGCAATGGGACTGGGCGGGGCCCTGATGCTCCTCCCCTTCGGGCTGGCAGCAGTGCGGCGCCGGCGGGAAGAGTCGATCGACTGATCGAAGCACGGGAGGTCTTCCTCCGCCGTCATGCTGGCGGAGGAGGATCTCGCGGCGATTGAATCCTTACATCCGATGAAGGACCTTGGCTATACTGGCTGCATGAATGTGAAAGACTGGCACCCCCTGCAGCTGGGCGTTTTCTGGCTCGTCATCGCCCTTTTCGGCCTGCCCGTGTGGATCGGGCTGTCGATCGTCGCCGACTTCCTGACGGCGAAGTACCCGCGCCAGGACTGGTTCGAGTCCATCCCCATCGGGCTTGCCTTCCTGGTCGTCTTCCTGGTCGCCGGCTTCGGGCTGCTGATCACGTTCAGGTGGCTCGACGCCCGCCCGCCAAAGGCCGCGAAGTAGGGCCGACCGCGCCATCGTTGGAGGTGCCGACACCCACCCCTGCGGCGCCCGCGCAACAGTTGATATCGGCCCCGATTCAGCGCATACTGAAATAGCGTGTTCTTCCAGAACGGCCCCACTAGAGACGCCACCCCCCCTGGCTTCCGTTCTAGCAGTGGAGGTACCCATGTGGTGGTACTGGATCAGCGTCATCTTCGCCATCTTCGTCACGGCCACCTTCGTCGCCTGAAACGGGCTACGAAGGTCTTCTCTATCATTCCCAGGCTTGCCGCCGTGCGAGTGCTCTGCAGCGGCGTTGTCAGAGCCATGGAAGCCTTCGGGTAAGCATATCCCGCGACCGACACCCGGTTCGGAGCTGCGGCCCCACAATCACCTCCCCGGGTGCGGTCGGGTTTGGTCGCGTCTCGAGATGAAGGTGCGATTTCGCAGTCTGATGGGAGTCAAGCGGCCTGATTGAGCCGCACCCGTGCGCCCTCACGGAGTGACCCTATACATTGTTCGCTTCACCTCAACCCCCGGAGGCCGAGGCAGCCATGGTCCGCACCGAGTTCATCTCCACCGGCATGTACGTACCCGAGCGCGTCGTCACCAACCACGAGCTCGAGGGAATGATGGACACGTCGGACGAGTGGATTCGGCAGCGCTCCGGTATCGAAGAGCGGCGCTGGGCAGCGGAGGATGAGGGCGGGTCGGACATGGCGAAGGTCGCCACGGAAAGGGCGCTCGAGGCGGCGGGTATGGAAGTCGATGAACTGGACTGCATCATCGTCGCCACCCTCAGCCCGGACCATTTCTTCCCCGGCACCGGCGTGTTTCTGCAGCGAAAACTCGGAGTCAGGGACATTCCCTGTCTCGACATCCGGAACCAGTGCACCGGGTTCATCTACGGGCTCGAGATCGCGGACGCCTTCATCAAGACGGGCCAGTACCGGCGAATCCTGCTCGTCGGGACCGAGGTCCATTCTTCCGGAATCGACCTCTCGACCGAAGGCCGCGACACGGCCGTGCTGTTCGGAGACGGGGCGGCGGCAGCGATCCTCGGCCCGACGGACGACGCGGACCGGGGCGTGCTGGCCGTGCGCACCCACGCGGATGGAAGGCACGCCGAGAAGCTGTGGGCCCCTGCTCCCGCCTGCATCAGAAAACCGTTCATCAGCGCGCAGATGATCGAGCAAGGGCTGACCCGGCCGCACATGGAGGGCCGGGAGGTGTTCAAGCACGCGGTCACCAAGATGCCGGCGGCCTTGAGGGAAGTGCTGGAGGTGGCCGGATACTCGATCGACGACCTGGACATGGTGGTCCCGCACCAGGCGAACATGCGGATCGCGCAGGCCGTGGCGAAGGGACTCGGGCTGACGGACGACAAGATGTACGTCAACATTCAGCGCTATGGAAACACGACGGCCGCCAGCATCCCGATCGCGCTGCACGAGTGCGTCGCGGAGGGCGGCATCCAGAAAGGCGACCTGGTGGGCTTCACGGCCTTCGGCTCGGGCTTCACCTGGGGCGGTGCCCTCGTGCGCTGGTAATTCGGCTCCGGATACGCGACACTTCCCCCTCGCGTGTTCGTATATTCGTATAGACGTGCAACAGTTCGGCCGCCCCACCTCAGGTCCCCGGGCGGCTTCTCGATTCTCGCAGGGGGAGGAACTCCGAATGCGAAGGACAAGCATCTGGGCCGGCGCGGCGGCGATCGTCGCCACGGCCCTGACCGCCTGCCAGCTGGCCGACCAGCCAACCGCTGAACTCGACACCTCGTTCAGCGTCCCGGTCGAGTACTACACGCTCGACAATGGTCTCCGGGTGGTTCTCTCGCCCGACAATACGGCCCCCATCGTGACCGTGGCCGTCTACTACAACGTCGGACTGCGACTGGAACCCCGCGATCGCACCGGGTTCGCCCACCTGTTCGAGCACATGATGTTCCAGGGCTCGGAGAATCTCGGGAAGATGGAGTTCGTCCGGCTGGTGCAGGAAGTCGGAGGGGTCCTGAACGGCTCCACCCGCATGGACTTCACCAACTACTTCGAGATCGTGCCCGCGCACAAGCTCGAGACCATGCTGTGGGCCGAGGCCGACCGCATGAAGGGACTCGCGATCACGCAGGAGAACCTCACGAACCAGCAGGGCGTGGTGTCGAACGAGGTGAAGGTGAACGTGCTGAACCAGCCGTACGGGGGTTTCCCGTGGCTCGACATGCCGCAGCTGGCCAACACCAACTGGTACAACGCGCACAACTTCTACGGCGAGCTGTCGGACCTCGAGGCGGCCACCCTGGAAGACGTGCAGGACTTCTTCGACACGTTCTACGCACCCAACAACGCGGCCCTGGCCGTGGTGGGCGACTTCGATCCGGCCGAGGCGCGCGCGTGGATCGAACAGTACTTCGGCCCGATCGCGGCCGGCCCCGAGGTGCCTGAGTTCGATATCAGCGAACCGAGGCAGGAGGAAGAGAAGCGTTCCAGCAAGGTGGACGCCCTGGCCCCGCGCCCGGCTCTCGCCTTCGCCTACCACACCCCGGAGCGCAACTCTCCCGAGTACTGGGCCTTCGGGCTGATCGACCAGATCCTCGTGCAGGGCGAAGACTCACGGTTGTTCCAGCGCCTGGTGCAGGAGGATGGGTTCACCGCGGGCGTGGGCGGCAGCATGAACGACCTCGGCAACATCTACAACTACGAGGGCCCCATGCTGTGGACCGTGTCCCTGTATCACGACGCCGACGTGAGCGCGGACGACATCCTGGCCGCGGCCGACGAGGTCGTCGAGCGGATCCGGACCGAGCCGGTGGACGAGGAGACCCTGGCCCGGGCGCGCACCAAGCTCAAGTCCAGTCTCCTCAATTCGATGGAGGGACTGTTCGGGTTTGGACGAGCCGACCTCCTCGCCTCGTTCGCCCTGTTCGATGACGACCCGTCCCGGATCAACCGGATCGAAGAGGAGTTCGCGGCCGTGACGCCGGAGCTCATTCTGCAGACCGCGCAGGAGTACCTGCGGCCCACGAACCGGACCATTCTCACGGTCGAGCCCGGAGCTGCCGAAGGTGGAGCAGCGGCCGGTGCCGGCTCGCGATAAGGAGGCGGGACGATGAGAGCGACGATGAAGAGCCTCGCCGCCCTGCTGGGCGGACTCGCCGTGGTGGCAAGCGCGGGGATGGCCATCGCGCAGGAGACGCCGCCAGCCGGCGGGGAGCCGAAGGACTTTCAACTGGCCGAGGCCACGGAGTTCGAGCTGCCCAATGGGCTCGGCGTGACCATGGTGCCGTACGGCAAGGTTCCCAAGACGACGGTGCAGCTGGTGATCCGCACCGGGAACATCGACGAGTCGGCGGACGAGGTATGGCTCGCCGACCTCATGGGCGACCTGATGAAGGAAGGCACGACTACGCGAAGCGCCGAGGACATCGCGCGCGAGGCGGCCAGCATGGGTGGCTCGCTCAACATCGGGCTGGGGCTGGACCGGTCGAGCGTATCGGGAACGGTGCTCGCCGAGTTCGGGACGGACCTGGTGGCCCTGATCGCCGACGTGACCCTGAACCCGGCCTTTCCCGAGTCCGAACTGGACCGGCTGCGGGGTGACCGGATCCGGCAGGTGAGCATCGCCCGCACCCGGGCGCAGTCGGTGACCCAGGAGCGGTTCCGGGCGGTGATGTACCCGGACCACCCATACGGCCGGCTGTATCCCACCGAGGAACAGCTTCAGGGTTACACCCTCGAACAGGTCCGAGGCTTCTATGAGGCCAATTTCGGGGCCGCTCGCTCGCACCTGTACGTGACAGGCATGTTCGACGAGGCGGCGATCCGGGAGGCGATCGAGGCGGCGTTCAGCGGCTGGAAGGAAGGCCCGCCGGCGACGGTGGACATTCCGGAGCCCGTAACCGGCCGCGCGGTTCACATCCTGGACCGCCCGGGAGCGCCCCAGTCCACGATCCAGGTCGGACTGCCGACCGTCGATCCGTCGCACGAGGACTTCGTGGCTCTCACGGTCACGGACGCGCTGCTGGGAGGCTCGTTTGCCTCCCGGATCACGGCCAACATCCGCGAGGACAAGGGCTACACGTACTCGCCGTTCAGCCAGGTTTCGTCGCGATACCGCGATGCCTACTGGGTCGAGATGGCCGATGTCACCACCGCAGTGACCGGCGCCTCGCTGGACGAGATCTTCTACGAGATCGATCGACTGGCGAACGAGCCACCCTCGGAAGAAGAGCTTCGCGGCATCCAGAACTACCTCGCAGGCATCTTCGTGCTCCAGAACTCGAGCCGCGGCGGGATCGTGGGACAACTGGCCTACATGAGGCTGCACGGCCTGCCGGACGACTACCTCGAGACCTACGTGGACCGGATCTACGCGGTCACGCCGGAAGAGGTGCAGCGGATCGTGCAGGAGTACATCCGCCCGGACGACATGCTGCTCGTGGTCACGGGTGACCGTGCCCAGGTCGAGGAGCAACTGGTCGAGTTCGGGACTCCGATCGTAGACTAGAGGGCGTCGAAGGATCGGTCGGGAGGCGACTCCCGGCCGGTCCGACTCGACCCTGCCCCTCAGCCTCGGGAGCTCGGATGGAACCGAACGCAATCGTCGGCAACTGGATGGAAGCGTCCTGGCTGCTCGGAATCGGGTTGGCCGGCGCATTTCCTCGGCTGGGAGGTCTCGTGAAGAGACCTTTTCGCATCGGCCTCGCGGCTCTCACACCTCTCGCGCTTCTGCTCGCCGCGTGCGGCGGAGAATCGCGTCCCGGGGGGGAGAGCGAGCCCGCGAGCGAAGGGGCTCGCGAAGCGGGCGGCTCCGTGGCCGTGGGCGTGGCCTCGGCGCCCACCAGCCTGCTTCCGCCGCTCTCCACTTCGGCGCTCGACGGCGAGCTGGCGGCCGTGCTGTTCCTCGGCCTCAACTGGCCCGAGTGGGGGGCGGGTGAGCTGACCTACGTCGAGGGGCACCCGCTGGCCCTCGCCCGTTCGTGGGAGATCGACGGTTCGACCCTCACCTACCACCTGGACTCAGGACGCACCTGGTCCGATGGAGAGCCGATCCGCGCGGCAGACGTCGTCTTCACCTACCAGCTGCTGAAGCGCCTCCAGCACATGCCCATGGCGATCGCGGCGGCGCGTGTGGACTCGGTCGTGGCGGCCGACGACTCGACCGCGGTATTCCATTTCGATGCTCCGTACCCAGGCATGCTGTACGACACGGGCGTCGGCATCCTCCCCGTGCACGCGTACGGCGGGCTTACGGAGGACCAGCTGGCCTCCGTGGGACGCTCGGACGACGCGCCCCCTCTGGTGCCGAGCGGGCCGTTTACCGTGAGCCGGTGGGGCGCGGACCAGCGCATCGAACTGGTGCCCAACCCCCGGTCGGCCGTCCAGCCGCTCGTGGAGCGGATCACCTTCCTCCCGTATCCAGACCCGGCCACCCGAGTCGTTGCCGTGCGGGCCGGCGAGCTGGACATGGCCCTGGTCGAGTCCTACCGCGACGCCACCGCGCTCGACGGCGCGGAGGGGACGCGTGTCCTGCGAGTGCCCCAGCGTGGATACGACTACATCGCGTGGAACCCGGCCCGTCATCCTGCCTTCGCATCGCGGGACGTGCGGCGGGCGCTCTCGCTGGTCATCGACCGTGAGGCCGTCATTGCCGCGCTCGACATGACGGGCTTCGCGCAGAAGGCGTACGGGCCTTACGGCTCACTGTTCGAGACGCTGGCACCCCCCGCGCCCGAGGGCGGTGACTTCGACCCGGCGGCGGCGGGCGAGCTGCTCGATGCGGCCGGGTGGATAGATGCGGACGGCGACGGTGTGCGGGAGAAGGACGGGCAGGCGCTTGCCTTCGAACTCGGCGTGCCGGCCGACAACGATCGACGCAGGGACGCGGCGCAGCTCATCCAGGGACAGCTGGCCGCGGCAGGAGTCCGCGCCGACCTCGCGTCGCAGGAATTCAATTCCCTGTTCGCGCGGGCACGGGCGCGGGACTACGAGGCGGTCTTCCTCGGCTGGCAGGTGGGCCTGGACCCTGACATCTCGTTCTTCTGGGCCGACCCTGACAGCCCCGTGAACGTGACCGGCTACGACGGCCCCGAGGTGCGCGGCCATATGGAGGCGGCCCTCGCTTCCGCGACGGCGCCAGAGGCCGCTCCGCACTGGGCGGAGGCTGCACGGCTCATCGCGGCAGACTATCCGTACGCCTTCCTGTGGTATTTCGATTTCGTGTGGGTGGCGGCAGAGCGGCTGCAGGGGGTGCGGGTGGACGCGGTCGGCTTTCTGCGGAACCCGCACGAATGGACGGTCCGGGACGGGCGCTGAGCCGCGCCCCGGACCTGTCTCGGGTCAGCTGTCGTCGCTCGAGTCGTTCGACGAATCATCGCTGGAATCGTCGAACGAGTCATCGTTATCGTCGTCCCCGTCGCGATCGTCGTCCTCGAACACGTCGATCGAGCGCTCGATGTTGTTTTCCACCAGGTTCTCGTTCGCGCCGCCGTCGTTGGCCGTGCGCGGGTCGACCAGGCTGCCGTCGGGCGCCACGAACCATGTGGTCACGTCGATCGAGAGCGTGACGTTCACCGGCGTCGTCCCATCCACCTGAAGCGGCGGTGACAGGTCGTACTCCTGCTCCTCGTTCAAATCGGTGAGGTAGGTGAACGCCTCGCCATTCCACGTGCCCTCCACCCGGATACTGACCCGCTCGAAGTCGGGGTTTGCCCGGATGAAGTCCATGTCCGCGGCCGTGTCGTCCTCGGGCTTGTGGATCTCGAACTCGACCTCATCGTACACATCGGCCGGCACGTTGTTGATCGACAGGACGTGGTCCACTCCGCCGTCCACCGGGAGTTCCAGGATCATCGGACCCGTCGAGAACTCCTCGCAGTCGTCGTCCGAGCCGGAGACGTGGTCGTCGCAGTCGTCGTCGAACTGTCGCTCGAGCTCGATCTCGCGCAGCACCATGGCCACGCGCGTGATCACGAGCTCCGAAGCGCCGTCGTTCTGAACGATGTCGAACAAAGCGCCGCCCGACGTCACGGCGGCCGACGGGCCGGTGGCCTGCGGCACGCTGACCGACAGGGACACGGAGCCCGGCCCCGCGGCCGACGGGCCCGAGAGCCCGTCCGAGTTTCCATCGCATGCGCCGAGCAGCGGCGCGATCGCGGCGATCAACATTCCAGTACGCAGGTGATGCTTCATGTCTTCCTCCCGTGGGGGTGTGTTGTCGTTCTCGGTCTACGTCAACGCAAGGGAGGGGCCGCGTGCCAATCGGCGGACCGGAGCTGGGTAACTAACTATCCTTGCTAAACTTAGGGAACTATGTCGCCGTCCCGCGCGGCACGGCCACGTGTAGCGTTACGCTACAGTCTGTGATGCGGGCTGATACGGAGAGAGACAGGTCACTTCTGGGGATCAGGCGGAGGGCCCGGCCTCGAGTTCGCGGATCCCGGTCTGCATCTGAAGCATCGCGTGGCGGGCGCCCAGGCGATCGAAGGCGCTCGCGGCCGCCTCGTAGTGCTGTCGCGCGCTCTCGACGTCCGGGATCCGGGCTGAGATGTGAGCCAGGTCGCGCAGGGTCTCCGCCTCCAGCAGCACGTTGTCGGTGGAGCGCGCCAGGGCCAGCGCCTGCTGAAAGTCGCCGCGCGCCCTGTGCTCGGCTGAGCCATCCGTGGCCGCCCGTGCCATTCCACGTACCCTGAGGGCCGTGCCCTCCGAGATCGGATCGCCGAGGCCGCGTGCAAGCTTCAGCCCCCAGTCGACGAGGCCCAGGGCGGCGTGGGGGTCACCGCGCAGCACCAGTACTTCGCTGCGCCCGATCGCCGCCATGGCCACGATCGGGGTATAGCCGAACCCCGTGCCGAGGCGCATGGCCTCGAGGTAGGCGTCCTCCGACTCCTCCCATCGGCGCATGTCCCGGTACGACATCCCGAGGCTCTGATGTGTCTGTGAGAGGCCCCGGGTCTGCCCGATCTTCTGGAAAAGGGAAAGCGCCAGGTGATACATGGCCAGCGCTCCGGCGGGGTCGCCATGCAGGTTCGCGAGCGCTCCCAGGTTGAGGGCGGCGCGCGCCAGCATGTCATAGTCGTTTTCAGCCTCGGACAGCTCCATGAGCGCCTCGAACGCCCCGCGGGCCTCTTCCGGCATTCCAAGCTCGAACGCCGCGATTCCCTTCAGGTTCAGGGCACGCAGCAGCGCCGCGACGTCGCGCGTGCGCCGGGCTGCCGCTTCGAACGCTTGAGCGTGCGAGGAAAGGAGGCCCATGCGCCCCGTGTGGTATAGGGCCTCGCCATAGCGGTATGCCAGGTAGGCGTCGTCCACGCGCTCCGCCTCCTGCAATCCCTCCAGGAAGCCGAACAGCTCGGGCCAGCGCGAGGCGTCGGCCAGTGCGTCGGCCTTCTCGCGGGCGCGGATCGTGGGCGGCCGGAGCTCGGTCACGCGTCGCTCAGATCCCGAGACCGTAGCGCGAGAAGCCGGTGAGCAGGGCGCGCACGCGGTCCAGCTCGATGTCCTTGAGGTCGCCGACCCGCTCCCAGTCGTCGCCTGGCGACTCCTGCCTCCACAGGTCGATTTCGTCCTCGAGCTCGGGGTCCGGGTCCCCGTCGTCATCGTAGTCGTCGTCCGCCTCCGCATAGCGGATCTCGAGCTCGGCCGGGTCCGCCGGGTTGAACTGCAGGCCCGATGGCTCCATCGAGGCGATCAGGAGGTTCGGATCTACCGTGATCCGAATCCACACCGTGTCGCCTGGCTGGAATGCCGAGGCCGGCCGCGTCGGGTGGTCGGCCGGATAGCGGAGCAGGCTCGTGTCCTCGAGCTTGAGCTCGAGGAACTTCTCGCCGGAGTCCTCGCCCGGAGGCGGCATGTAGCGAATCTCCGCGTCCAGCGCCTCGCCAGCGATGGCCACGAAAGTCGTGTCGTACGTGACGAGGGGCGGCGCCGTGCCCGCCTGGCGGAGGAACGTGAGTTGTCCCTCGGGCAGCGTGTCAGGCGGATCGGCCGGGCCCGTCGGCTCGCTGTCCCCGCAGGCTCCGACCGCAAGAGCAACCGCGATCGCCGCTCCGGTGAACACGTTCCACCGGAGACTTCGTGTCATCCTGTTCAATTCCTCTTCTCCCCGTTTCCTGTCCCGTTCGGGCCACCTCTCGCGAGTGGCATCGCCCTCCATTGGTGCAAGGAGCGTTCCCGCGAAGATGCCTGTAAAATCAACGTTTCGTGATCGCGGTGGCGTCTCCGGGCGGCACATGTGTAGCGCAGCGCTACACGTCGCCCGCCTCTTCCTCGGCGTCCCTCAGGAGCCGGTAGAGCCGCGTCCGAGTGGTGCCCAGCAGGCGCGCGGCCTCGCTCTTGTTGCCGTCGCAGCGTTCCACCGCAGCCCGCGCCGCCGCCTTCTCGATCTCTACCAGAGTGGCCGGGAAGGGGAGCGCACAGTGGGACGTCGCCGGCCCGGGGCCGGGCCCGCCAGGTGGCCCGACCTTCAGCGCCGGTGACTCGTCGAGTGCGAGGTCGTCCGGCTCGACCACCGGTCCCGCGCTCAGAAGAAGCGCCCGCTCTACCGCGTTCCGCAGCTCGCGTACGTTGCCGGGCCACGGGTGGCGGCGGATGGCCGCCACGGCCTCCGCCGACAACTCAGCTCCCTCGAGCCCATACTGCTCCGAAAGGCGCGCCAGAAAGTGTCGGGCCAGCAGCACGGGGTCGCTGCCGCGCTCGCGCAGCGCCGGAAGCCGGATGGTGATCACGGCCAGGCGGTAGTACAGGTCCTCACGGAAACGTCCCTCCCGCACCTCGGAGGCCAGATCCACGTTGGCGGCGGCGAGGATACGAACGTCCACACTCGTCTCCCGCACGCCGCCCACCCGGCGCACCTCCATCGTCTCCAGCACGCGCAACAGCTTGCCCTGCAGCTCGAGCGGCAGCGTGACCACCTCGTCCAGGAACAGCGTGCCGCCGTCAGCCACCTCGAACAGGCCCGGCTTAGCGGCGCGGGCGTCGGTGAACGCCCCCTTCTCGTGCCCGAACAGCTCTGACTCCAGCAGATTCGGGGGAATGGCGGAGCAGTTTACCGGTACGAACGGCTGCCCCGATCGAGGACCGTTGTAGTGGATGGCCTGCGCCAGCAGTTCCTTGCCGGTGCCAGTCTCACCCGTGATCAGCACCGTGGCACGGCCGCCCGGTATCACACGAGCCGCCCGGTCCAAGGTCGCCTTCAGTGACTCGTCCTCGCCGAGGATGGCGCTGAAGTCATACGAGCGCTGCTGGAACTCTTCTAGCTCGTTGAGGGGGGTCCCTGCCCCGCCGGATGCCCGGGCACGAGAAAGGTCTTCCTCCAGCCGCGTCACGTCGCCGGGAAGGGCGTAGTACCCGCCCGCGCCGCGGCGCATCAGCTCTACTGCCAGACGGTGATCCTCGGCCGCACCGACCACGAGCGGACCGTTGATCCCTGCCCGGTGCGCCTCGTGCAGGAGGTCAATCGCCCTCTCTTCTTCACCGCCGCACGAGAGGATCACCGCCGCAGCCCCACGGGTCACTGCGGGCTCGTCCTGTCGCTCGAGGGCCAGTCCGAGGCGGTCGGCCAGCGAAGGCCACGCTTCCGTGAACGCCTCGGCTGTGCCGATAACGAGCAGGCTCGCTTTGTCGTCCATCCAGCTCCTCGTTCGCCGGGAAGCGGCGATTGGCTATGATTCGCATGTGCTCGCCGTGATTGTAGCGTAACGCTACACTTGGGCAAATGGAAGGGATCCCCGCCGATCTCATGCCTCTCGTGGTGACCGGCGACCGTGCCCAGGTCGAGGAGCAACTGGTCGAGTTCGGGACTCCGATCGTAGATTAGACCGGAGAACGGACAGGAACACGGCTGGGAAGGATCGGTTGGGAGGCGGCTCCCGGCCGGTCTGACTCGCCCCGCCGCCAAGGCTCAGTCACAGGAGTTTCGATGCAGTCCAGGACCCCGGGATCCATGGTCAACGACTGGATGGACGCCTCCTGGCTGATCGGGATCGGCGCGGCCGGCGTGATCCTCATCATTCTGGGTCTCAGGCGGGACGACATCGTCGGGACCATCTTCCTGGTGGCCGGGCTGGCGCTCGCCGTTCTCGGCTTTGGAGCTCAGTTCTTCGGATGGAATCCGCTGTCCTTGTAGGGGCGGGTCCGTCGGTCAGCCACCTTCCAGGGTTACTACGATCTCACCAAACGGCATGTCCTCGGCCGCGAGGACGAACGCCGCGGTCGGCATTCCCTCCACCGCATCCCTCATCCGCTCGTAGGCCGCCTGGAAACCCTCGTCCGGCTCGCGCATGCCCATCAGGATGAAGTCGGCCCCGCGCGACGAGTCCTTCATGATCTCCACGAACGGCCGGCCGTCGGATACCAGCACCTCGGCTGTGGCACCGCTGCGCATGCTCCGAACGATGGCCTCCAGGTTGGGCCGGGCCCCGGCGGCCGCCTCAGGTGTCGGCACCACCATCTTCACGCGCACCTCGGCCCCTCTCCAGTCCACGCTCGTCTGGAGGAGGTAGGCCAGCGTCAGCATCAGGCCGCCGTTCCGCTTCAGTCCTCCCCACCACACGTCGATCCGCTCGCGGCGTCCGAAACGCAGATCCGCGTTGTAGTGCAGGATCACCACGTTGCGGCGCCCCTCGTGGAAGCGGGCGATCATGCGGCAATACGCGTCCCGGTGCTCGGGTACTTCGCTGTCACCCACCAGGTACGTGTTCGGCGACAGCTCGCCCAGGCCGTACGCCTCGACCAGGCGCTCGGCCCCCTCGAACGGGTCGGGGGCCCGGATCAGGCGGATCAGCGCCTCGATGCCACGGCGGGCCAGGTAGTCGTGGATGGTGTTTTCCATGGCGCGCTGCCGGTCCAGCGTCACGCTCTTGTCCGTGATGACGCTCGACACGGTGACCAGGGCCCGGCGGTGCGAGAGCCAGTCAGCGAACCGGATCAGGTACCAGCGCCGCGTCGGTGAGCCCGACAGCACGAGCAGGTGCGGGCGCCAGTTCTTCGGGTCGCGGGTGTGCCGCAGACGAAGAAGACCCGCCCGGGTGAGCGCCATCCAGATCCCGCGCCTGACGTCGCCCCATGCGCTCTTGAGCTCACGGCGTTCGAGCCAGATGTAGATCCCGAGCACCACGACGATGGCGACCACCGTGGCTGCAGCGTTCACCAGGAACATCACGCTGACGCAGCCCACGGCCCCGAGCGCCGACAGGTACCAGGGCACCTTGAATCGGGGACGGAAGGACGGGCTTCCGAGAAGGCGCTCCAGACCGGCGGAGATGTTCAAGACCCCGTACGTGGTGAGGAAGAACATCGTGAGGACGGGGGCGATGAGGTTCAGGTTTCCCATCGCCACGGCGGCCAGGGCGATCCCGAGCGTCACCGCAGTGCCGGCCCTGGGCGTGTCCTCGGGCCCGCTCCCTCTCCCCAACCAGCGCAGCGAGTTCGGAAGCACCCCGTCGCGGGCCAACGCCTGCAGCACGCGTGGTGCACCCATGATGCTGCCGACTGCGCTCGAAAGGGTCGCGCCCCACACGCCCAGTATGATCGCGTCGCCCCACAGGGCCATGCGGCGCATGATGAGGGGATCGCGGATCAGTTGGTCGGCATCGGCCCGCAGCGCCAGGAAGACGGGCAGGATCATGTAGATGGCGTAGCCCACCAGCACGGCCGCCATCGTGCCCTTGGGAATCGACTTGCCGGGCTCCTTCAGGTCGCCGGACATGTTCACGCCCGCCATGATTCCCGTGACGGCGGGGAAGAACACGGCGAACACCACCCAGAAGTCCTCTCGAGCCACGTTCCCAAGCGGCACCGTGACCGTATCCGGCGGCCCCACCGCGCTCCCGAGGAAGAACGAGATCAGTGACACCCCGATCGCGCCCATGATGAAGTACTGGGCCCGGATCGCCGCCCGGGCCGACTTCAGGGCCAGCAAGGCCACCGCCACGGTGGTCAGGAGCCCCACCAGTCGCTCGTCCACCTGCGGAAACACGTTCTTCACCGATTCGGCGAAACCGATCGTATACAGGGCCACCGACAGGGCCTGGGCGAAGAACAGGGGGATTCCGACGGCGCCGCCCGTCTCGATCCCCAGCGAGCGGCTGATCATGTAGTAGGCGCCACCCACCCTGACCCGCTGGTCCGTCGCGATCTCGGAGATGGAGAGGGCGGTGAGGAACGTGATCAGCGTGGAGATGGTGACGATCAGGAGGGCCCCGGTGAGGCCGACGTTTCCTACGACCCATCCGAACCTGAGGTACATGATGACGCCCAGGATCGTGAGGATCGAGGGCGTGAACACTCCACCAAACGTGCCGAGGCCCGCGCCGTGCGAGACGACGACTTCTTGTGTCGGGGGTGGACCACCGCCGACGACGGTGTCCATCGGGCTGGTGCTGCCACGGGAAAAGCGCGAGAAGCGAGGATTCATGGCCCGAAAAGGCTAACGGAGTCTCGGCGCGTTGTCGAGTATGTTATGTTTCGATCGTGACCCAACGAACCCTGGGAGGCCCGTCCGCGCGGGGCCGAGTGGGCCTGGTCCTCGGCGGCGTCCTGTTCCTCCTCATGCTGATGCTGCCCGCTCCGGCGGGTCTTGGCGCGGCGGCGTGGCGCGTGGCCGCTGCGGGCGTTCTCATGGCCACGTGGTGGGTCACGGAAGCGATCCCCATTCCCGCCACGGCGCTCCTTCCCCTGGCCCTGTTTCCGCTGCTCGGAGTGGCGGACATCAGCGACGCGGCGGCTCCATTCGCCAACCCGATCATCTATCTGTTCCTGGGCGGATTCCTGATCGCCCGCGCCATGGAAGCCACGGGACTGCCTCGCCGCATCGCCCTGTCGAGCATCCGGCTGCTCGGCGCCCGTCCGCGTTCGATCATCGCCGGTGTGATGGCGAGCTGCGCTTTCCTCAGCATGTGGGTCAGCAACACGGCCACCGCCCTGATGATGCTGCCGATCGGCCTCTCGCTGGTGGCGTTGATGCCGGATGGGCATTCGGAGGGATCCGACGACGACGACGCTGCCGACCCGGAAGCCGCGGACGAGCGACGCCGCTTTGGTACCGCTCTCATGCTCGGGATCGCCTACGCGTGCAGCATCGGTGGCATGGGCACCCTGATCGGCACGCCGCCCAACGCCTTCCTCGCAGGCTTCATGCTCGAGAGCTACGGGGTGGCGATCGGTTTCGCGGAGTGGATGATGCTGGGCGTTCCCCTGGTCCTGGTGGGCCTCCCCCTGTGCTACCTGGTGCTGACGCGTGTCGCCTTTCCCATTCATGGCCGGGAGCTGCCCGGAGGAAGGGAGCTCGTGGATCGCGAGGTCCACGCCCTCGGCCCGATGTCGAAGGCCGAGAGGCGCGTGGCCGCCGTCTTCGTCCTTACGGCCCTGGCGTGGATGACCCGTCCCATCCTCGTCGAGAACATCGGCTGGCTGTCAGGGCTCTCCGACGCGGGAATCGCCATGAGCGCGGCCCTCGTCCTGTTCGTTCTCCCGTCCGGAGAGCCGGGTGGAAAGCGCCTGCTCGATTGGAAGCAGGCCCGTGAGACGCCGTGGGGGGTTCTGATCCTGTTCGGCGGCGGGCTTAGCCTCGCCGCCGCGGTAGAGGTCACGGGGCTCAGTGCCTGGCTGGGGACCGGCGTCGGCGGACTCACGCACTGGCCTCTGCCACTTCTCATGCTGGCCGTCGTGGGCGCTGTGATCCTGCTCACCGAACTCACCAGCAACACGGCCACCGCGGCCACGTTCCTGCCGGTGCTGGGGGGCGTGGCGCTCGGGCTGGGGAGGGACCCCCTCCTCCTGGCAGTCCCCGCGGCGCTCGCGGCCAGCGGCGCGTTCATGCTGCCCGTGGCGACTCCACCCAACGCGATCGTCTATTCGAGCCGGGCAGTGGGCATCGAGGACATGGTGAGGGCTGGAATCTGGTTGAACGCCCTGTTCGCGGTGCTGGTCACGCTGGCGGCGTACCTGCTGCTGCCGGTGGTGTTCGGGGTCTAGGTTCGAGCCAGTTGCGGGTCCAGGTGGCGCCTACCGTCCACCGATCGTCGTCCCACCGCCGCGCCTTGGATCCGCCGCCACTTCGAACGTCCCGTCGACGTTGAGCTTCGCGACGCCGGCGCCGCCGAAGTACATGTCCAGGGTATCGAATGGGCGCGTCGGTATCTGAACCTCTTCAACCGGAAGGCCGGGCTCGTAGGCCGCCACCTTCTTCCCCCCGTAGTCCTCCACGTGCAGGCGAGCATGTCCGACGGCTTCACCGAGCGTCATGCCGAGGTGCAGGTGGTTCACCAGCACTTGCAGAATGGCCGTCGTGATCCGGCCGGCTCCGGGCGACCCGATCGAGATCACCGAGCCGTCTTCGTGCCGGGCCACGGTGGGGGCCATATTGGATGGCAGACGGGTACCGGGTGGCCAGCCGTGATAGCCCCGGCGATTCAGCTCGTGTTCGCCGAGACAGTTGTTCATCCACACCCCCGTGCCCGGAGGCATGACGCCTGACCCGTATCCGGCGGACATGGTGACGCTGCACGCCAGTCCGTCGGCGTCCACGGCGGATGTGTGCACGGTCGAAGGAGAGCTCACCCATCTCTTGAGCTCTCCCATCCGAGCGTCGTCCAACAACCGTTTCAGGTCTCGTTCGAGGTCCTCGCTCAGGTCCAGGTTCCTGATCCGGTAGTCGAGCACCCCTTCCTGGACCCGGGCCAGCCAGGCCACCTCGTGGGCGCCCCACTGATCCACCGGCTCGTTCTGCATCAGCAGGAGCATCGCGGTGAGCGTGGAACCGCCGAGGGCCGGCGGCGGGTTGGTCGCGACCTGCCACTTCTCCACGCCCGTTACCAGCGGGCGTCGCACGATCGGCTGGTAGGTGGCCAGGTCCTCCAGCGTCAGGACTCCGCCGTGCTTCGCGCTGTCCGCGGCGATCAAGCGCGCCGTTTCGCCGACGTAGAACTCCTCCGCTCCGTAATCGGCAATCCGCCGCAGGGTATGGGCCAGATCGTCGATCCAGATGGTCTCGCCCGGCTTGCGGATCGTCCCATCCGGGTGGTGCAGCGCCCGGTGGCTTTGCTCGTTCCACCCGAATACGGCCTCGGCGGCATGCTCCAGGTACCTGTACGAAGCCAGCGAAAGGGCGAAACCGTTCTTCACGTCCTGGTACGCAGGCTCGACGACCTCGGCCCACGGCAGGCGCCCGTACCGCTCGGAGGCGACGGACAGGGCTGCCACTCCCCCCGGTGTTCCGACGGAGCCGTGGCCTACGGTGATATCCACTCCCCCGCCGTACCCGATTCGAACGTCCCGCCTGCCTCCGCCGAATCTGTCGGGGGAAAGACCGCGGCCCGGCATTTCGATATAGCCGTCGATCGTGACCGGATCTCCAGCCGGTGGCCAGATCGTGAGGAAGCCACCCGCCCCGAGCGCACAGATCGCCGGTTCGGTGGTGATCGACACGAACGCCGCGGCCACCGCCGCATCTACGGCGTTACCGCCGGCATCGGCGACGATCGCTCCGGCATCGGCGGCCAGCTTGGTGCTGGACGCGACCGCGACTCCCTGCATGCGCCTCCTCGGATCCGGGTTCGGGGCCGGTGATGTTAGGCCCGGAGGCGGTGATTCGTCCAATCGGGCGCAGACGAGAACGGCGGCCCCGGAACTGATCCGGAGCCGCCGCTTCAATCCTGGCCGCAGAAGGGCTGGTACCTCTACTGTTCGCGTGTCTTGTTTACGCGCGGGGTCTGAGTCTTCGTACCCGAGGACGAATTCGAAGCAGATGACGACCCGGTGGAGGCGCTGGACTGCGCCGGAAGCCTCGGCAGGCTGCGAGGCGCCGGTCGGGCGCCCTCCTCCAGCTGGATGCGGCGGTCTCCACTCGACCGGAAGCGCGCCAGCGCGCCGTTGCGTACCTGGACTCCGGGCCGCCTGCCGTAAGAGTCACGATTCGGCTCAACCACCCTCCACACGCGCTGTCCGTCCGTGGTCTCGAACCTCTCCCACGACCGATTGCGCTCCACGATCGGAATGCCGTTGTAGGTGGCCGGAGTCGGTGCTGGAGCTGCCCTGAATACCAGGGTCCGCCCCACGAAGGGCTCGTCCGAGCCGTGGCCGTTTCCGATCGTCGGTACCCAGACGTGGCCCAGGCGCTCCTTCGCCTCAGCCTCGGCCGCTGCCTTGCGACTGGCGTCCCAGACGGCCTTGACCTTCTCCTGCGAAACGCGCTCGGGCTGCGGGATGCCATCGCTCAACATGTAGGACCAGGGACCGAACAGATCGGCGCCCGTCACAGCGTAGTGGCCCAGGCAGCCGGAGCCCGGACTCGTGCCACCGGCGGCCAGGTCCTGCATCTCGGCAGCGATCATCGACTGGTTGACCGCGCCCCTGACCATCCAGCGATAGGGGTTGTAGAAACAGGGTCCGCTCTCAGGGAGAAACGCCCTGCCACCGTCTTCGGTCGCAGATGAAGGCGCCGGGGGCAACGCAAATTCCTGGGCCCGCAGCTCGCCTGTCGCCAGGCCCGCGAAGACCGCAACCGCGAGTGCCAGAGTGATGCGTTTCATGTTCATCGTGCCCTTCCTGGGGGGAGCGAACACCGTGCCGCTGCTACAAGTATACCCGGAAAGGTGTCAGGTGGTAGTCAAGCGAGCGCGGAAGGTCGTCTACCTACCTACAATACAACACTTTGTGGGATCGACTGGCGAGGAACAGGCAGTGGACAGGATTCCCGCCGCCGTTCTTTGTAGCAAACCTCGAGGCGGCTAGCCGTCTTCCCGTCGAGCGTCAGCCCAGGAGGAATACGCCTTCTCGCACGTCTCACAGTCGCGGCCCAGCTCGTAGCACGGTACACCATCCGCCTGCGCGTCGGCGCACATCGGGCCCCCGGCCTTCCTGGCGCGTGATCCAGCCCGAAGATCAGGAGCGTCGTCGCAGGGCAGGTCGCTGTAGGGGTCGTCGCTGTAGGGACGTTCCGTTCTACGATCGATCATGGCGTCTCCGTCGTGGATTTAGGCCTGAGTGACGCACACTTCTTGCAAATGTCGTGCGTAGAAGGGTGAGAGAGCCTCTCGTCCGCGACACCGCCCGATGCGGCGCTTCGCGGGAGAAAACACGATTCGGCAGGGAATTGCGGGCTCCAAGGGTCCGCGGCAGATGAGCGGTTCCGGCGTTTCTGGGACGTTTTGGCCCCCTAACGCCATGACAGGTCAGTTCGTCACTCGCGGCACTCATCTTCCTCCCTGTAGAGGAGCCGCTACATGCGTGAGCTTCGTATACACGGGCGCGGAGGGCAGGGGTCGGTCATCGCCTCCAAGCTCCTGGCCGTAGCCCTGTTCCGTGAGGGTGAGTGGGTTCAGTCGTTTCCCGCCTTCGGAGTGGAGCGGCGGGGCGCGCCCGTCACGGCATTCCTGCGCCTGGACGACGATCCGATCCGGTTGCGGTGCGAGATCACCGAGCCGGACGACCTGATCGTCCTCGACTCGACGCTGATCGACGCCATCGACGTGACCGCAGGTCTCAAGCCCGGTGGCACCATCCTGGTCAACACCGAGAAGGCACCCGAAGAGTATCCCAAACTCCTGGAGCACTTCCGCGTGGCCACGATCGACGCCAGCGGGATCGCCATCCGGCACGGTCTCGGCACGAAGAGCCAGCCCATCGTGAACACGGCCATCGTGGGTGCGTTCGCGGCCGAATTCGGGCTCATCGGTCTCGAGGCGGTGAAGGCCGCGATCGACGACGAGGTGCCCGCCAAGCGGGAAGCCAACTACGAGGCGGCGGTCGAGGCGTTCGGCGCCGTCCGGTCGGCCGCCCCGGTGGAGGTGTCGCATGTCTGAGCGCGACGTGACCCGGCCTAACGATACGGGTCGGAACATCCCTCCGGTGGCCATCAGCGAGACCTCGACCCTGGTGAACCCGACCGGGTCGTGGAAGTACATCATGCCCCGCTACGAGGATCGGGTGGCCCCGTGCAACGCCGGGTGCCCCGTCGGGATCGACATCGAGGGCTACATGTACCTGATCAGGCAGGGCCGGCTGCGGGAAGCGGCCGACCTCCTGGTCCGCGAGAACCCGATGCCCGCGGTCACCGGCCGCGTGTGTCACCACCCGTGCGAGGACAGCTGCAACCGCGCGTCCCTGGACGAGGCCGTGGCCATCCACTCGGTGGAACGCCGGTTGGGAGACATGATCCTCGCCGCGCCCCCGCCACCTGCTCCCGAGCGCACGCGGACGGAAACCGTAGCCGTGATCGGCTCGGGCCCCGCGGGTCTCTCGTGCGCGTGCTTCCTGACTCGCATGGGCTACGGCGTGACCGTCTTCGAGGCGGCGGCAGAGGCCGGCGGCATGCTTCGGCTCGGCATCCCCGAGTATCGCCTTCCGCGCGCCATCCTCGATCGGCAGATCGAGCGGATCCAGGCTGCCGGGATCGACCTCCGCACCTCCACCCGCGTCGGCACGGACGTGCCCTGGACGGAGCTCGACGAGTTCGACGCCGTCTTCGTGGCCCCGGGCGCGCACGTGGGCAAGGACTCCCGGATCGAGGGGGCCGAAGGAGTGACGGCGATCCGTCCCGGCCTGGAGTTCCTGAAAGAGGTGAACGCGGGCGAGCGTCCCGATCTCGGCGAACGAGTGGTCGTCGTAGGAGGCGGTAACACGGCGATGGACTGCGCCCGCTCCGCTCTCCGACTGGGAGCCGACGTCACGGTGCTGTACCGGCGCACCCCGCGCGAGATGCCGGCCATCCCACAGGAAGTTCGGGAAGCGAAACAGGAGGGGGTGGAGTTCGAGTTCCTGGCGGCCCCGATCGGCGTCGAACTGGACGGCGGCGACTTCACGGGAATCACCTGTCAGCGCATGGAGCTCGGCGAACCGGACGAGAGCGGGCGACGGCGGCCCGTTCCGATCGAGGGCGATGTGTTCACGGTAACCGCCGATACCGTCCTGACCGCGATCGGAGAGGACTGCGACCTGTCCTTCCTGCCCGACGAGGTTCACACCACCTGGGGGCTCGTCGAGGTGGACGCCCTGGGTGAGAGCACGTCCGCCCCGGTCTTTGCGGGCGGCGACGTCGTGGACCTCCCGCGCTCCGTGGCCGACGCCCTGGGTGGCGGCAAGCGGGCCGCGATAGGCATCGATCACTTCCTGCGCGAGAAGGCCGGCGAAGACGTGACCGAGGTACCGCTCGACGCTCTCAGGTTTGGCGGAGGCAACGTCAGCGCCCTCCGCTACACGAAGGACGAGGACCCCATCCCGCGAGAAGCTCCGGTCAACGAGACGGTGACGTGGGACCAGATGAACCCGAATCACTTCCACACGGTCCCGCGGCACGAAGACCACTTCCACGACGCGGTCGACCTCCGGTCCGCGTTCGGCGAGACGAACTTCGGGCTCACCCAGAAGGAAGCGATCGAGGAAGCCGAGCGCTGCCTGAACTGCGGCGTGTGCAACCGCTGCGAGCTGTGCCTGATCTTCTGCCCCGACATGGCGATCTCCCGCCGGGAAGACGGGGGATTCGAGATAGACATGCGATACTGCAAGGGATGCGGCCTGTGCGCCGCCGAATGCCCCCGGGGTGCCGTCACGATGACCCGGGAGGGCATATGAAAAAGGTCATGATCGGCAACCACGCGGTGTCTTGGGGCGTCCTGCGCTCGCGCGTGGAGGTGATCTCCGCCTACCCCATCACGCCGCAGACGCAGATCGTCGAGGCGCTGTCGGACATGGTGGCCGACGGGAGCCTGCCGGCCCAGTACATCAAGGTCGAGTCGGAACACTCGGCGATGGCAGCCTGCATCGGCGCCTCCATCGCGGGCACCCGGACGTTCACGGCCACCTCGGCGCAGGGTCTCGCGCTGATGCACGAAATGCTCCACTGGGCTGCGGGCGGACGACTGCCGGTCGTCATGGCCAACGTCAACCGCGCCATGGCCCCGGGCTGGAACATCTGGACCGACCAGAACGACAGCCTGTCGCAGCGCGACACGGGCTGGATCCAACTGTACTGCGAGACGAACCAGGAAGTGTTCGACACCACCATCCAGTCGTTCAAGCTCGCCGAAAAGGTGAACCTCCCGGTGATGCTGGTGCTGGACGCCTTCTTCCTGTCGCACACGTCCGAGCCCGTGGACGTCACGGAGCAGGAGGACGTGGACCGGTTCCTGCCGCGACGCGAAGCGACGTTCAAGATGGACACCAGCGACCCGCACGCCTTCGGCGCCCTGGTGCGGCCCGACGCCTACACCGAGATGCGGTGGCATCAGCAGGAGGCCATGCGGGAGGCGCGGGACGTGTTTCGCCAGGTCGAGGACGAGTGGGAGGCGATCACGGGCCGTCGGTACGGGGCCGTCGAGGCCTACCGGACCGAGGACGCCGACCTTCTGCTCGTCACCTCCGGTACCATTACCTCGACGGCGCGCACCGTGGTGGACGAGCGGCGTGCGGCCGGCGAGAAGGTGGGCCTGCTCAAGGTCAAGATGTTCCGACCCTTCCCCACCGACGAGCTGCGCAGCCACCTGGGCGGCGTGGACCGGGTGGCGGTGCTCGACCGGAACATCTCGCCCGGACACGGGGGCATCTTCGCCGAGGAGACTCGCTCGGCGCTGTACGACGTCCCCCCGGAAGATCGTCCGATTCTGTTCGGCTACGTCCTCGGACTCGGCGGACGCGACGTCACGCCGGGGGTGATCAACGACATCATCGACAACACCCGCGCGAAGAACCAGCCAGAGCGCGAGGACCTGTGGGTGGGGGTGGAGCTATGAGCCAGACCATCATCAAACAGCATATTCCTCGGGACGACCTCCTGGCCTCCGGGCACCTGGCATGTCCCGGCTGCGCGGCCCCCATCGCCATGAACCTGGTGCTGAAGGCGCTGGGACCCGAGACGATGGTGGTGCTTCCGGCGTGCTGCTGGAGCATCATCGCGGGGCCGTGGCCACAGTCATCGCTCCGTGTGCCCCTGTTCCATACGGCCTTCGAGACCGGCGCCGCCGTGGCTTCGGGCATCAAGGCGGGTCTCGTGTCCCGCGGTGACACCGAGACGACGGTCATCGCATGGGCCGGTGACGGCGGCACCTTCGACATCGGGCTGCAGGCCCTGTCGGGCGCGGCCGAGCGGAACGAGGATTTCATCTATTTCTGCTACGACAACGAAGCCTATATGAACACCGGGGTCCAGCGGTCATCGGCGACGCCGTGGGGCGCGTGGACCACCACGACACCGACCAGCGACCCGGAGCACCAGCCCAAGAAGGACATCATGGCCATCATGGCGGCGCATCGGATTCCGTATGCCGCCACGGCCTCCGTGGCCTATCCGGTGGACCTGGTGGAGAAGGTGAAGAAGGCCCGCACGATCCGCGGCACCCGCTTCATCCACATCCTCGCGCCCTGTCCGCCGGGGTGGAAGACCCAGAACGACGAGACGATCGACCTGGCCCGCATGGCGGTCGAGCGGCGGATCTTCCCGCTGCTGGAAGTGGAGAACGGTGGCGACTGGCGGTTTACGGTCGATCACCCGGGCGGCTCGATCGAGGAGTACATCCGTCGCCAGGCGCGCTTCAAACACCTCACCGACCAGCAGATCGAGTTGATCCAGACCGAAGTGGCCGCGCGCTGGGAGATTCTCTCGAAACGGGTCAAGTACGGCACCTGAGATCGGACCCCGAAGTCTGAGCGGGGTGAGGAAAGCCCCGGGACCGTGTGGCCCCGGGGCTTCTTCTATGCGCAAGGGGCTCGCTAGAACTTCGCGTCGAGCATGACGTAGACCCAGCCCAGGTCCCTGGTGAGGCGGCCGATCTCCGCCCACCCGTCGTTCTGGAACACGTAGGCCACGCCGGCGCTCATCGTCAGGTACTTGTTGTACTTCCAGCTCGCCACCACGTCGATTTCTTCTCCGAAATGGCCGGACGCCAGGGGTCCCTTGTCCGCCATGTGGAAGGAATGAAGGTCCAGCCTGAGCATCCACTCGGGATTGAACCTGTAGCTGCCCTTGATCGCCATGTCCTGCAAGCCGCGGCCACCCGTGTGAACGGGGATGTTCAGGAACAGGTCGGCGAAGCCGTAGAACTTGTGGTTGGTGGCGAACAGGGTGTCGAACACCTTGAGCGTGTCGTCGCCCAGGTCCCCGTCCCCCGACAGGTAATCGTACCACAGGGTGACGCTGGCCTTGCCCCCGAATCCGTAGGCCAGGCGGCCGCCGAACATGAAGGCGCTCACGTCCGTCCCCAGGAGCTGACCGGTCTGGTAGGAGCCTTCAGCGCGGTACGTGAACCGGGACACGTTGCCGACCCAGCGGGTCCCGAAGGTGTGTCGATTCGTCTTCTGATCGCCCGGATCCGCCTCGTTGTCCTCCCGGTGATCGTAGATCCAGTACAGATCCAGGTCCTGGGTCCCGGTGATGTCCCAGGTGCCATAGGCCGAGACCAGGTCCGCTTCGGCCTCGATGTCGCCAGCCTGGGCGTCCCGCAGCTTGGCGGCAAATACATCGATGTTGCCGACGCTGCCGCCCGAGCCGACCCGGATGCCGTCGAACGAGCGGGCCTGCTGAGCCCAGTTCACGGAACCGACCAGGCGCTGCCCGCCGAAGTTCACTTCCTGCCGGCCGAAGCGGCCCATGAAGCCACCGTCCACGGCCTTGCCCAGATCGATGTACGCCTGGTGAATGTCGAGCCCGTTGGCGGAGAAGTCGCCGAGCGTGTTGCCCTCGGACCCCCACAGGCGCACGTCCTGGATCTGGATGAAGGCGGCCAGGTTGTCATCGAGGCCGGCCCTCAAGTCCAACCGGGTCCGCATCGAGACGAAGTTCTCAGCGCCGCCGTCGGGCAGAAGCAGGGGATCTCGATACTCGAAACGGGGCCTGACCTGACCGCCGAACTCGAGGTCGACTTCCTGTGCTACCACCGCCGTCGGTAGAGCGGCCAGCAGCAGGGCGAAGGTCACGAACTTCCTGGAGATCATGGAGCCTCCGGTGGTCCCTCGGTTCATTGAATTGGAGCACATCCAGGCGGCCAATAAAATATCATGCTGATATGAGAATATAAAGGGCCAGGCGTGCGAAGGCCCCGGCGTGCACGTGGCACCCCGGGGCCCGGTGAATAGCTGCAGAGTGCTAGATGTCGCCCCGGCCCGTTCTTTCGTGGCAGGCCGCGCACGTGGCGAGGAACTCTCCGTATACGCGCGCCCGGTCCTCCGCCTCGGTGAGGCCGACCGCTCCGGCTCCCATGGCGTGGATCGCGCCTTCCATCTCCGATACTTCAGCCAGCACCTCGAGATCGGCGGACAATTCGGCGGGCGCCAGCGGGGCTTCGGCCAGCACCTCGGCTCCGCCGTCCCATACCACTCCGGACGGAGCGACCAGGCCTTCCCACATGCGGCCGGACGCCCAGGCGTGTCTCGCCATGTGCGGCGCCGCTCCCTCTCCGGCGGGCGGGGGCTCCGCGACGGCGAACCCGACTTCGGCCTTCAGAGCCAGGTGACAGTTGCCGCACGCCGCGCCCATGGCCGCGGTGGCCTCTGCCGCGCCAGCGATATCATTCGCCTCCACGGCGCGCAGGGCCCATGTGTGCATCGCCCCGGCAAAAGGCTCCCACTCTTCGGGCATGGCTGCCGAGTTCGCGTGTTCGGACATCCACTCCGCCGGCTCTCGAACAGCCGCCAGGTCGCCGTTGATGACCGCGACCTGCATCTCGGTCGCCTTGAAGAAATGGTCCTTCATGTGGGCCTGCAGCACCTCGCGCGGATACTCGGTGCTCGCGCTGTCTACCTCAGCGTCCGGGGTTGTGCGATCGCTGCACGCCGTGAAAAGCAACAGAACAGCCGGCAGGGCCAAGAACAGTGGGGGGGTACGAAGCTTCATCGGGGCTCCTCCTTCCGGGGATCGACGTCCGGCAGACGGCATCCTGGACCTCAACAACCTGACCCAATTCCAGCAATAAAAGTACCGCCAGCGACGAACCAGCTCACGCCCCCCTCGCATATCGCTTCGTGAGTCTGGCCACCGCTGGCGGCGGTCCTTACGTCCTGGGGCAGTCGCCGGAGCGACGGGAGGTCGTGAACAACCCTTGCTGCCCATGTGACCTTGATTTTGCTGCAAGAAACGTGCTTTCCGAGCCGGTGAAGACATGCGAAAACCCGCTTTCGTGGGTGGTTCTGTAACTGGATACGGAGTGGGGGCTTGGACGTTCCAGATTGGCGGGTAATTCCAGACAAAAAGGGCGCAAATGAAGCCTGAGATGCCGAGGTGTCGCTATGTGTGACACTTTGGCAGCGTCGGAGTGGCCCGTCGACCTGAGCTTCGGTGCTTCAGATAGACCCATCCGGGTCGCGCCGCCCCCGGAACGGGCCGGAGCGGAGGGGGTAGGTCTGGTTCGACTCCAGGCAAGCTG
>JBATJK010000041.1:0-9311 GCA_049668445.1 Gemmatimonadota bacterium | reverse complement strand
CTCGCGCACGCGGTCGAGGTCGATCTCGGCCAGCGCGATCCCGGGCGTGTCGCCCGCATCGGCCAGTACCGACCCCCAGGGATCCACGATCAGAGCATGGCCGTAACTCTCTCGGAGACCCCTGTCGTCGTGCTTCCCCACTTGCGCCGGGGCCACCACGAACGACTGCGTCTCGATCGCGCGTGCCCGCAGCAAGGTGTGCCAGTGGTCCTGCCCGGTGATCCGCGTGAAAGCCGAGGGCACGGTGATCAGCTCCGCTCCCCGCGCCCGCAGCTCACCGTATAGCCAGGAGAAGCGGAGGTCGAAGCAGATGCTCATGCCGATCGTGACGGGTTCCGTGTCGACGACCACCACCGCCTCGCCGGCCCGGATCGTGTCAGACTCCGTGAATCTCGTCTCGGGCGACAGATCAACGTCGAACAGGTGGATCTTGCGGTAGGCGGCCAACCGGGCCCCGGTGGGTCCGAAGAGAACGGAGGTATTGTAGCACCGCCGGGGGTCGTCGCTCGTCTCGTTGAACGAGCCAAGGAGGAGATGGACCTGAAGTTCGCGAGCGAGGATCGAGAAGCGCTGGCAGGCGGAATCGTCCAGCGACTGGGCCCGCCGGACCTTTTCGTCATGCGGCCCCAGGAAGTTCGTGTTCTCCGGGGTCGCGATGAACGTCGCTCCTTCCCCGGCTGCCTGCCGGACCAGAGTCTCGGCCCGGTCCAGGCTGGCTTCCTCGTCAGACGTCGAGTTGAGCTGTACTACCGCCGCGAGCCATCCCACCGATCGGCCGACCTCCCCTATCCCAACCGGTAGTCGTTGTACGTCCGCCACACGGGCTGTACGGGCCGGCTCTCCAGGTATCCATCGATGCCTTCCGTCAGGGCCTTCCGGTACACCTTGAAGGCATCATGGAAGGCCTCGACCGTACGGTCCACCGCCTCGTCATCGTGCGAATAGGAGATGATGACACTCGGGGCGATGAGCCCTCGCTTCATGGTCTCCTGGATGAACAGGGTGCGGAACGGCTGGGACGGGTTGCCCTCCGCGTCCTTTGTTCCGTAGACGAGGCAGCACGGACGTCCGAAGATCCCTATGTGGGCCTCCAGGTCCTGGTCGGCGATCGCTCGCTCGAGCCCGGCCGTGAGGCGCTGTCCCTGCTTCCACATCGTCTCGATCACCGGCTCTTCCCGGTACACCTTCATCGTGGCCATCGCCGCCGCGAGTCCGTGAGTCTCGGCAGCGTGGGTGCCGGACAGGAGAAACACACGCTCCTTGTCGTGCAGCAGGCCTCCCAGCTCCATGATCTCTTTCTTGCCGGCAAGCGCCGAAACGCTGAAACCGTTCGCCATCGCCTTGCCCCAGGTGCTGAGATCGGGCACCACATCGTAGAAAGCCTGCGCGCCACCGAGATGCCAGCGAAACCCTGTGATCATCTCGTCGAAGATGAGCACCGTCCCGTGTCGATCGCACAGATCGCGCAGCTTCTGCAGGAATCCGTCCGCCGGCGGGTCGTACTTCTCGGCTTCGAGGATCAGACAGGCCAGGCGGTCGGGATACTGCTCGAAGAGCTGTTCGACGCTCTCAATGTCGTTGAAACGGAACGTGGCGGTCAATTCGCGAACGGCCTCCGGAATTCCGGCCGACATGGGAGTCGTTCCGATAAACCAGTCATCGACCGCGAAGAACGGATGGTTCGCGCACCGTGCGACCATGTCCCGTCCCGTGTAGGCCCGGGACACACGCACCGCACCCGAGGTGGCGTCCGAACCGTCCTTGGAAAACTTGACCATGTCGGCGCCCGGAACGAGGTCCAGGAACGCCTCCGCCGCCTCGAGCTCGATCAGGCTGGGACGAGTGAAGTTCGTCCCGTCGAGCATCGCCTTCCGGGCCGCCTCGACGACCGGCGGATAGGCGTGGCCCAGGCCCACCGCACGCAGACCCATCCCCCACTCGATGAACTCGTTTCCGTCCGCGTCCCAGACGCGGCAGCCCTCGCCGCGCGCGATATAGGGCAGCATGTGCGCGGGAAACTGGTCGTCTCCCTTCGCATATGTGTGCGAACCGCCCGGTATACGCGAATGAAAGCGCTCGACCAGGGACAGCGATTTGGTAAAGTCCATGACGGTACCTGTGTCTCGTTGTCAGTCAGTCTGCCACCGGCAGCTCGCCTCGCGGCCGTTACCGGAAGAGTTCGTCCTGCTCGCGACGGAGCTTCACCGTAACCCGACTGTCATCCAGCTCCACGTCGCCGAGGGTGATCGGCTGATCCTGCGGAACCGGGCGCACGATCCGGCTTCCCGCCGCGAGACCCATGAGGAGCAGGCCTTCCTCCCGGATGGTGCTCGTGTTGTCGATTTCCCCGTACGCCGTGAAGCCACCGACTCCGTCCAGCACGTCGCCTGGTTGCAGGTCGCGCTTCGCGACCGCCAGGACGTCGCACATGGGGCCGCCGATCGGCGTGACCGCCGTATCCTGCAGCAGGATTCCACGCGCGGCGGTAATGGCCACCTCGAGGTGTGCCAGGTGGAACGGCGTGTAGAACACGTAGAACGGTCCGTCGCCCATCTTGAAGTACCGCATGTAGCGCTGGCGGGTCGGGTTCTCGCTGTACCCGATCACGAACACGCCCGGACCCGGCTGCGCGCCCAACAGGTAGTCCACCAGCCCGTGCTCCAGCATTTCGTCACCTGGAAAGGCATCGACGGCCTCCGACACGTGCGCTCGCTCCGGTCCGTACATGCCCCGCTTCCCGACCCTGAAGCCGGTTGCGTTCGCCAGCATCGCCTGCTCCATCGCGATCTTGGTGCCGTCGGCGAACGAGGTGGCCGCCTGCGGCGACAGGCCGAATTTCGCGGCGAACTCCTTCTGCGTCTCCGGCGTCCGTCGCACGTCCTGGAACCCCTTCATGTTGCCGCCGAGCACCGGCCGGTAGCCGATCGTCTCGACGAATCGCATGAGGTTCATGATCGAGCCCGGCTGATCGCCGTCCGTCCCGGAGTAGGTGATGCCGGCCGCATCCGCGCGGGTCTTGAGCAGGGGCCCCACCGTGGAGTCCATGTCGGCGTTCATCGTGACGAAGGGCTTCTTGCCTTCGATCGCCGCCGTGGCCACGACGACGCTGTTCTCGATATCGAGCGTGGCGTCGATGATGCCCTCGATCGACTGCGACTGGGCGATAACCGCCGGGTCACTGGTCACGACGTGCCTGCCGGCACGCACGTGCTCGTCGACTTCCGCCGGCGTATGCACCTCGACCGGGTTGTCGACCCCGGCGTCCCGGAAGGCCTCGACGGCGTGCGCGATGGTGCGATTCGCGATCGCCGAAATCGTCAGGCCTTCCATGTGGCCCAATACCTGGAACGTGATCCCACGCGCCATGAAGCCACCACCAACGAGTCCTACTCGAACCGGGTTGCCCGCCGCTTTTCGCTCGGCAAGGGCCGTATCGACTATGATCATGAGGTTCCCGTGTCAGATATGGACCGCGTGACGGGACTGAAGTCCGGCCAGGATCGGTCCTTGGGTGAAAGAATGAACGGCCCGCTGTTCGGCCATTCGATCGCGAAGGTCGGGTCGTCCCAGCGGACTCCGTCCTCGAGATCCGGGTGGTAGAATTCGGCTACCTGATAGAACATCTCGACGGAATCCGTCAGCGTCAGGTAGCCGTGCGCGAAACCAGCCGGCACGTATAACATGGCCCGGTTCTCGGCACTGAGCACCGTTCCGTACCACTGGCAGTAGGTCTCCGAATCCTCGCGCAGGTCGACGATCGCGTCCCAGACGGCTCCCCTCGAACACCGGACCAGCTTGATCTCGGGGTGGGGTTCATGCTGATAGTGCAGCCCCCGCAGGGTGCCGGCGCGCTCGGTAAACGCCAGATTGCACTGCGCGACGCCCGTGTCGAGTCCACGTTCCGCGAACTCTTCGCGGCAGAACATACGGGCGAAAAAGCCCCGATCATCGGTTCGGGGCTCCGGCTGTATCAGGAAGGCCCCCCGCAGAGGGGTCTCCTCAAAGTGCATCTATTGCTCTCCTGTCGGGGCCGGTTCGGCTAGAGCCCGCCGCTAAGATGAGACCGGGCTACAGGGGCCGCAAGCGACGTCCGGACCCCACAAATTCGGGGTGTCCTGTCGCACGAATCGGGCCGCCGGGAATGGACTTTGCACGTGTCCGGTGTGAAATATCAGGTTCAAACCGTGGGAGATGAAGGCCAGGTGAGCGAAACAGATTCAGGCTTCCAGCGCGAATTCACGCGCGCGGACAGGGGTGACGAGGGTTCCGCGCATATGCCGTGGCCCCCGTCTCGCGGCGTGTTGCGCCTGTCCCGTTTCGCGGCGGGAGGGTCCACCTCGGGTCCGGCGGTCCATCGCTCGACCTATGTGAATGGCCCTGATTACTGCGGAATGACGGACAACGACATCCGGGGATTCCTGGACGGGGGCTTCATCTGGGGCTGGAACCAGGCGACTCAGATTCACGTGCGCCTGGGGCGAACTGGCGAGTTCCCGCACCCGAAATACGGTGAAGTCGAGCTGTTCCGGGTACTGCACCGGTGGGACGACATCACGCTTCCCCCCGGATTTGACCTGAGCACCTGCCGGATGACCCTGCACGTGGAAGAGGGTCCGGCCCATCCGCTCCGACTGCTCGTCTACGCTGTCGCCCGCGACTGGAACCCCGGCGACGGGGGAGTGGACGGAAATAACGTGAGCGCCCCGAAGCCCGGCGAGGTGTGGTGGGGTGATGCGGAATACGGGCAGGCGGCATGGGGACTCCCCGGTGCGGGCTTCGCTTCCGACACCCATCCCGATGCGGACACGGGCGCCCAAGCGCTTGCCGATGCCACGTGGAATCCCGGCCAGGAGAGCCTGGTATTCCAGTCCACTGCGCTGGCCGACTATGCGGCGGGCCGGATTCGGCACGGGAAGCCGATCCTTCTTCTCCTGAAGCTCACCGACCAGCAGGAAGACCTTCCCGGGTGCTTCCTCAACCTCTATTCCGGGGAGCACGGGGATTCCAGGAACACCGCCCGCCGGCCCGCGCTCGACCTCGAGTGGAGCAGCGAAACCGAAGTCGAGTCCGTGGCCCACGACGTATTCCTGGAGTACGGCCGGGTGTGCGAGTTCCCCAGGCGGAATTCGGGCGGTGGAACCTGGGCGGCTTCCTTCGACGCGGATCCCGAATTTGCCCGTCCCGCGCTCCAGGTGCGCGAAGGTACAGGCGACTCGGCTGGCCCCTGGCGCAGACTGTCTCTCCCGATCGAACCCGAAGGGGAGTGGCTGCAACTGCGTGCCCTGGCGATGCCCGACCCCCTCGAGCTCGGAGACCCGTTCGAGGCAGAACTGGCCGACACCTGGGTTCTGACCGGCCCACCCGAGGGGCAATCGGTGCGCTGGTTCTTCGAATCGCCGGCCGGCACCGTTCACAAGGTCGAGGCGGAGTATTCGGGGCAGTACCGGTGGTGCGTGCGATTCATGCCGGACCAACCCGGGACCTGGAGGTACTACTGGACCCAGGACTTCCTCCCGGAGCCATATCGAAGTGCGGCCGGTCAGTTCCATGTACGCGCAGGAAACCTCGACGAGGTGGTGAGGCACCTGACTCGATTGGAAGAGGCAGTCGCCGGGACGCCTCGACAGGATCGGCACGAACTCTACTTGCGGTTCTACGCTCTCGAGAGGGAAGGCATGCGCCTGCTCGACCCGGAAGACCACTGCGGCGCGGCGGGACAGGCTTTCACGGATGCGATCCAACGCGTTCGATCGAGTCTGTGGGGTAAGGCAGTGCCGCAGCCGATCCCTCTGCAGTCTCACATCCTCGTCCGGGAAGTCGGTGGAGTGCCGCTGCGCGACCCCATCCCCGAGGGCAGTAGCTATGGACTTGCCGGTGGAGACACAGGCAGCCGAGAGAAACCGAAGAACAGCCCCCTGCGCCGACTGCGCCGGCTCGGCTCCCGGCTCCTGCGTCCGCCCGCTGGTGGCTCATCCTGATCCCGTCGAGCTGCACCCCAAAGGTGCTGACACAAAAAAAAGCGGGCCGCCTCGTGAGAGACGGCCCGCGCAGCCGCTGGGGCTGTTCTACAATCTAAGAAACGACAGTCACGTTCTCGGCCGCCGGGCCCTTCTGACCCTGCACGACGTCAAACTCGACGATGTCACCCTCTTTGAGAGACTTGAAGCCCTCAGCCTGAATCGCGGAGTGATGCACGAAGCAATCCTTGCCGCCATCCTCCAGCGTGATGAAGCCGAAGCCCTTCTCGTCGCTGAACCACTTGACTGTTCCCTTGGTACGCATGTTGTCCTACTCCTGAAGTTCTGTTGCCAAAGGTCGGAGTGCGGACGATCCGTACCACCCGACTGATTGACACTCTCGCGGCGTCCCCCCGCGCGGGGTCCGTGGCACTCGCCACAAAAAAAACGGGCGACCCGCTCGAACAGGCCCCCCAAAGAAAAACCGGTGTTCTGCTTAGTCCATTACCACACTTCTGCTGGTTCGTACTGTATTTCTCCCGCCCGGAATATCGTCGAATGCAGGCTGCAAGTCAATGCGCGGCGTGGCGAAGCGAAAGTCGCGCGCCGTAGGTTGTGCCCATGAACGAAACCGGAGAACAGAGGACAGGCAGCCCGCCGGCCGGCCTCAGGGGATTCGTGACCGCCCTGGGACAGGATTGGCGGTCTGTGTGGAATCTGCCGGAGGACCGACTGGCCGCAAAAGTCCTGATCACGTCGGTGCTGCTACTGGTCGTCTTCGCGCTCTGGGGCCGTCCTTTCTTCATCAACGCCAACCTGCCTGCGGTGGCCACCTGGCTGGGCCTGGACGCGGGTCACGAGTACTACTCCACGGTGCCCTACATGTACTGGGGCGTGTCGAGTCTCGTCATTCGGATCCTGCTCCCCCTCCTCGTGATCGTCGTGTGGATCGGCGGACGGCCCTCGGATTTCGGGTATCGCCTCCGGGGTGTGACCTCTCACGCCTGGCTGTATCTGCTGATGTTCCTGGTCATGCTCCCCCTGCTGGTTGCCGCGAGCTACATGCCCGCCTTCCAGGCCAAGTACCCGATGTACGCCGGCGCTTCCCTGAACTGGACGCATTTTGGCCTCTGGGAACTGGCGTACGGAGTCCAGTTCCTGGGCGTTGAAGGGTTCTTCCGCGGATTCATGACGTTCGGACTCTACCCCCGCTTCGGGTACCTGAGCCTGTTCATCATGGTGATACCCTACGCATTGGTGCACGTGGGGAAGCCGCCCATCGAAGTGTTCATGGCCGTGCCGGCCGGCCTGCTGCTCGGCTACGTCGCCCTGAAGAGCCGCAGCTGGGTGTTCGGCGCCCTGCTCCACTGGGCCGTGGGGATTACGATGGACTCGCTGGCGATCTGGCACGCGGGCGGTTTCAGGCCCTGATGAAGATCGCGCTCTTTGGCCTGCTCGCAGTCCTGGGGTACCTGGGGCTGGCGTACGCTTTCCAGCGCTCCGTGCTGTTTCCACGGCCACCTCGACCGCAGGTGTCTCCTGCCGAGGGACGGCCCGATGTGGACGTCGCGTGGCTCGGACCCGATCGGGCGGTCGAGGCATGGTACCTGGCGCCCTCTGGGGCCGGGAATGACCGACCGGCGCCGGTCCTGGTGTTCGCGCACGGCAACGGGGAGCTCATCGACTACTGGCTGGGCGAGTTCGAAGTGGTGCGGGGATGGGGCCTCGGAGTCCTGCTGGTGGAGTACCCGGGCTACGGCAGATCTGGCGGCGACCCTTCAGAGGCATCGATCGCGCAAACCATGGCCGCGGCCTACGACTACCTGGCCGCGCGGCCCGACGTGGATCCGGAGAGAATCGTCGCCTACGGCCGGTCGGTCGGTGGAGGAGCGGCCGGCGCTCTCGTCCGCCAGAGGTCGGTCGCCGCACTGGTCCTCGAGTCCTCCTTCACCAGCGTGCGCCGGATGGCCCGCCGGCACCTGCTGTTCGGCCCCTTCGTGCGGGACCCGTTCGACACACTCGGCGCGGTCGGTGAGTTCGAGGGACCGGTCCTGGTGATCCACGGGCGGGAGGATCGTTTGATTCCTCCTGCGCACGGAAGGACTCTGGCCGAGGGGGCCCCGAACGGAGAGTTGGTGTGGCTCGACTGCGGGCACAACGACTGCCCGCGGCCCTGGAAGGAACTGAGAGGCTTCCTGGAGCGTCAGGGAATATTGGAGACCGGGTCCGAGTCCGATGCCACACCCTCTCCTGCGCTGTAGTAGTAGTCGGCGCTGATCGTGGTCACCCGGTACGCGTCCGTCTCGCCCGGATCGATGAACCCTCCGATCGCCGTCACGAACACGGCGAGTCGAGCCCCATCCGCCTCACCCTCCAGGGCCAGCACGTCGGCCGGGAGCGTCGTGCTCGCGGCATGGCCACGGGTACGATCGAGCGCCCGCTCGATCAGGGGCGCCAGGGACAGCGACAGCAGCTCCGCCTCGTCTCGCAGCATCACGATGGCCAGCCGCTCCTCGTCATACGCGAACCCGACGGATGACTCTTCGACCCTCACGGTGTCTCCGACACTGTTGAGATTTCTGAGCACGTAGTCGTAGCCGGAAATCCGTAGCGGCGGTCCGCCTTGCTCGACGAAGAAGTTGAACCCTTCGCCCTCGCCCGGAGTCCACGAAGTGACGTAGTCGAGTCCCAATTCCGCGGCGATCAGTGCGGCCCTGTCGTCGGACTCCCGCCTCTCGGAGGGCGCGGTCCCATTGGCAATCGTGTCCACCGCGGCGAGCCGGCCCTCGGGGAACCAGGGCGCGATCGATCCGGTGCCGTGGTATTCAGCCAGGTATCGCAGCACCGCGCCGATCTCACGCCGGTCTTCGAACGAGATCTCCCCCGCAGGCGGCTGCGCCTGCCCATCGATCAACATGCCGTTTCGCTCGAGGAGGCCCTCCAGCCTCGCCGTCTGGCTGCGTTTCGAGACCGCGTACGCGCTCCACGGACCGGCGAACGTGACGATGGCCAGCAGTGCCAGAGTCGACGGAATGACCTTGATGTTGCGGCTTCGGGTGAATGCGTAAAACAGCGAAATGCCTGCGAGCCACAGCGAGAGAATGACGAGAAAGTAGCGGGGTTCCGTGATCGAGTACTGCTGGATCCGCTTCCAGATCGCCAGCAGCAGCATGACGTTCGCTGGAATCAGGCCGAAATAGAACCAGCGGGCGTACGTCCGAACCCAGCGGTTCTCCTCGCGTTCGTCGATCGGGTACAGGAGCAGCAGCGACAGGATGCCGGCCACGGCCACGCTGGAAACCAGGTAGCCGATCCAGCCGCTCGGCCACACCCTCGTGATCAGGATTCGGCCCA
>JBATJK010000040.1:0-9807 GCA_049668445.1 Gemmatimonadota bacterium | reverse complement strand
AGGCCAGGATGACGTCAGACGTGTACTCGTCGGCCTTGCTGAACCCCTTGCCATCGAGATCGCTTTCCACGGCAGCCTTCATGCGGCGCAGCATGATCTCGCTGACGCCACCCTCGAGTCCCTGGTCTATCCACGCGTAGGTTGAGAGAGAGCTGAAATCGTACGTCTCATCCCAATCGGAAGTCGTGGAGATACTCGAGCAACCCGCCGCGACGAGTACCAATCCGACGACCGTGAACCATTTTCCCATCGTGCTCTCCCGCCATAGGTAAGTGCGACTCCGAACCCCAGTCTACTTCCTCTCAGAGAGGGCAACAACTCCTGCCGCGGTGGCGCGGATTCCGGGAAGCCTTCGAAGGAACGAAAGTGTCTTGTGACATAGTTCACGTGTCTATATCATGCGAAGTTATCCTCACTGATCCTCGGCTCGAGGAGTGGCCTATGAGACGGGTTTACTCCCTGTACAGCACCTCGGTCGGCAAGAAGTACACGATGGCTGTATCGGGTGCGATCTTCGTGGTGTTCGTGATCGTACACATGTTCGGGAACCTCAAGGTCTATCTCGGACCTGAGGCCTTCAACCACTATGCGGAGGGGCTGCGCGAGTTCGGTGAGCCGTTCCTGGGCTACGAGTGGTTCCTGTGGGTCTTCCGGGTGGGCCTCATCGCGTTCCTGCTGATCCACACGGTGGCCGCGTGGCAGACGTCCAGGCAGAGCTGGGCCGCGCGGGGACAGAAATACAGGAAGCAGGAGAAGCTCGTGTTCCACTACGCTTCGCGCACCATGCGCTGGGGCGGGGTGGCCCTCCTGCTGTTCGTCGTGTACCACATACTGCACCTGACGACGGGGACGCTGCACCCGGACTTCATCCCCGGGGACGCGTACCACAACTTCGTCACCGGTTTCCGCTCCCTGCCGGTCGTCGCCGTGTACTTCGCGGCCATGATCGCGCTGGGCCTGCACCTCTACCATGGGATCTGGAGCGCGTTTCAGACCATGGGCCTGGATGGACCCCGCATGAAGAAATGGCGCGAGCCGGCGGCTCTCGGCGTGGCCCTCCTGGTGGTGCTCGTCAACCTGTCATTCCCGGTGGCCGTCTTCACCGGGATTCTCCAGTAGAAGGGAGGGAGACATGGAGCTGCGCTCGAAGGTCCCCTCCGGTCCGATCGACCAGAAGTGGACGAAGCACAAGTTCGACATGAAGCTGGTGAATCCGGCGAACAAGAGGAAGTACCACGTGATCGTCGTGGGATCCGGCCTCGCCGGCGCCTCGGCTTCCGCTACGCTTGCGGAGCTCGGCTATCACGTGAGCTGCTTCACCTACCATGACAGCCCGCGGCGCGCGCACAGCATCGCGGCCCAGGGCGGGATCAACGCGGCGAAGAACTACCAGGGAGATGGCGACAGTATCTTCCGGCTCTTCTATGACACCGTGAAGGGCGGTGACTTCAGGGCGCGCGAGGCCAACGTGTATCGACTGGCCGAGGTCTCCAACGAGATCATCGATCAGTGCGTCGCCCAGGGCATCCCGTTCGCCCGCGAATACGGCGGGTTGCTGGACAATCGTTCGTTCGGTGGAGCCCAGGTCTCGCGGACATTCTACGCGCGTGGGCAGACGGGTCAGCAGCTACTGCTCGGCGCCTATCAAGCTCTTATGAAAGAGGTTCATAAGGGGCAGGTTAAGTTATATAATCAGTGTGAGATGCTGGATATCATCCTGGTGGACGGGCAGGCGCGCGGGATCGTGACCCGACACCTGGTCACCGGGAAGATCGAGGTCCACCTGGCCGACGCGGTGGCCCTCGGTACGGGCGGTTACTCGAACGCGTTCTACCTGTCCACGAATGCCATGTACTGCAACGTCACCGCGGCGTGGCGGGCGTACCGGCGTGGGGCCGGATTCGCCAACCCGTGCTACACGCAGATTCATCCGACCTGCATTCCGGTGGCGGGAGACTACCAGTCGAAGCTCACGCTGATGAGCGAGTCGCTGCGCAACGACGGTCGCATCTGGGTGTCGAAGCAGGTGGACGACGACCGGGCCGCCGGGGATATCCCCGAGGACGAGCGCGACTACTACCTGGAGCGCATGTATCCGGCGTTCGGAAACCTGGTACCGCGGGACCTGGCGTCACGGCGTGCCAAGGACATGTGCGACCAGGGGAAGGGTGTCGGATCCACCAGGCTCGGAGTGTACCTGGACTTCGAGGACGCCATCCAGCGCCTCGGGGCCGACGTGATCGAGGCCCGGTACGGAAACCTGTTCGAGATGTACGAGCGCATCACGGGTGAGGATCCCTACAAGGTCCCCATGCGCATCTACCCGGCGCCGCACTACACGATGGGCGGCCTTTGGGTGGACTACAATCTCATGACCACGGTTCCGGGCCTGTACGCGATCGGGGAAGCGAACTTCTCGGACCACGGGGCCAACCGGCTTGGCGCGAGCGCACTCATGCAGGGCGTTGCGGATGGTTACTTCGTCCTTCCGTACACGATCGCCGACTACCTGGCGCAGGCGAAGCTGGATCCTGTGGCCGAGGACAACGCGGAGGTGAGGGGCACGCTGGAGGAGGTCGAGTCGCGGATCGGTCGACTGCTGGCTCTCGACGGTGATCGCACGATCAATTCCTTCCACAAGGAGCTCGGCCGGATCGTGTGGGACAACTGCGGCATGGGACGCAACGCCACCGGGCTCAAGGAGGCCCTGGAGAGGATACCGGTTCTCAGGCAGGAGTTCTGGGAGAACGCGAAGGTCGTGGGCAACGGAGAGTCGATCAACCAGACGCTCGAGCGCGCCGGTCGTGTGGCCGACTTTCTGGAGCTGGCCGAGGTCATGTGTCTCGACGCGCTGGTTCGCGAAGAATCGTGCGGAGGGCATTTCCGGGACGAGCACCAGACGCCGGAAGGTGAGGCCCGGCGCGACGACGAGAACTTCATGCACGTGACCGTGTGGGAGTACGCCGGCGCGGACACGGCACCTCGCGAGCACAGGGAGCCCCTCGAGTTCGAAAACGTTCCTCCCACGCAGAGGAGCTACAAGTAATGAAACTCAAACTTCACGTATGGCGGCAGGCCGGCGCGTCTGCCAGGGGTGGGTTCGTCACATACGAGGCGGACGCCAGCGAGCACATGTCCTTCCTCGAGATGCTGGACGTGGTGAACGAGGAGCTCGAGTCGAAGGGTGAGGATCCGATCGCGTTCGACAGCGATTGTCGCGAGGGAATCTGCGGCACCTGCGGGATGGTCATCAACGGCCGGCCGCACGGGCCCTGGAAGCGCACTACCGTATGTCAGCTCCACATGCGGGAGTACAGCGATGGCGACGAGATATGGATCGAGCCATGGCGTGCGGACGGATTCCCGGTGCAGAAGGACCTGTTCGTGGACCGGTCCGCCTTTGATCGGATCGTGGCAGCGGGTGGCTACATCAGCGTCCGGACCGGAAGCGCCCCGGATGCCAACGCGATCCCGGTAGTTCAGGTGGACGCCGAGAAGTCCATGGACGCGGCTTCCTGCATCGGGTGCGGCGCTTGCGTAGCGGCCTGCCCGAACGCCTCGGCCATGCTGTTCACTTCGGCCAAGGCGGCCCACCTCAATCTGTTGCCGCAGGGGCAGCCGGAGCGCTACGGCAGGGTCCTCGACATGATCCTGACCATGGAGGCGGAGAGCTTCGGCACGTGCACGAATCACGGCGCGTGCGAGAACGCCTGTCCCAAGGAGATCAAGATCGATGTAATCGCGATGCTCAATCGCGACTACATGAAGGCGCTTCTCAAGGCGAGTTGAGTCTCCGGGGCGACGGACCGTGACGCTGGCGTACGTCGCCCTCGGCGGGGCCCTGGGGGCTCTCGCCCGGTACGGCATCAGCGGGTGGGTGTACGACCGGATGGGAGAGAGTTTCCCCTGGGGTACGCTCGTCGTGAACCTGGTTGGCTGCCTGGCGCTCGGCCTGGTGATCCGGTGGCTCCAGGTCTCGGCTGTCTCTCCGGAAGTCCGACCCTTCCTGACGATAGGAGTCCTGGGGGCATTCACCACGTTCAGCACGTTCAGCTACGAGACCGTGGCGCTCCTCCAGGAAGGGCAGTGGCTTCGCGCCGGCCTGTACATGGGCGGGAGCGTCGTGCTGGGACTGATCGCGATGGTGGCCGGGATGGCGCTGGCCACTGCGTTTGCACGCGCGGGAGGAGCCGCATGAAGGCGTTCGAGGGTGACCGCACTCTGATGCGAATCTTCATCGGGGAAGGGGACCGCTGCACCGACGGTTCCTACAAGGGGATGCCGCTGTATCAAGCGCTCCTGCAGATGTTCCGCGAACATGGCTGCGCCGGCGCTTCCGTGGTGCAGGGGATCGCGGGCTTCGGGGCCAGCGCACGGATTCACACGGGCAGCTTGCTGCGGCTTTCCATGGACCTGCCGATCATCGTCGAGGTGGTGGACACGGAAGAGAAGATTCAGGAAGTCCTTCCCCTGATGGACCGGATGATTGGTGGTGGCCTGGTGACGCTGGAGAAGGCGCACGTGGTCCTGTATCGCGCGGACTCGACGAAGTCGGAAGGCTCGGCCCCATGAGCTTCTGCGAAACTCAGCAGGCCAGGATCGCGCCCCTGTGGGACCGGATGCTCGCCCATCCGTTCCTCCTGCAGACCCGGGACGGGACCATCCCTCACGAGACGTTCGCCTCGTGGATGAGGCAGGACTACCTGTTCGTCGAGGCGGCGATCCCGTTCCTCGCCGCGTTGATCCCCAAGGGCCCCGCCAGTCACTGGGAGCCCATGACCCAGGCAATCGGCGCGCTGATACGGGAACTGCGGCTGTTCGAGGAGCGAGCGGACGCGGTGGGAGTCGAGATCAGGGGCTCCCAGCCCTCCTTCACAACGCACGCATACATCCAGTTCCTGCTGGCGACGGCGCAGAACGCGTCATACGAGGAGGCCTACACCGTACTGTACGCGGCCGAGAGCGCTTATCACGACTCCTGGAAGATGGTCCGCGACGGATTGGATCGTTCTTCGCCGTGGTGGCCCTTCGTCGAGAATTGGGCCGGACCGCAGTTCGCCGCGTACGTGTCCTACCTTGAAGTCGAACTGGACAAGCTGGCAGCCGAGGCCGGCCCCGATCGCCTTCATCGAATGGTCGAGGCCTTCGAGACCACCGTGCGCTACGAGGTCGCATTCTGGGAGATGGCGATGACCGGCGAGGGTTGGCCGGGAATTCCATCCGCCGACCCGGCGCTGTCCATAGGGCGCGAGGGGAAACGGTGAGCTTCACGGACGAGCTGTACGAGTCGGCCAGAGACCTCTGGGATGCGCAGGCGGCCCACCCGTTCGTGCGGGGAATCGCGGACGGCACGCTGGATCCGGCGGTATTCGAACGCTGGGTGCGCCAGGACTACCTGTATCTCGCGGAGTTCGCCCGCGTGTTCGCGTGGGCGGCGGCTCGGGCGGATCGGCTGGAATCGATGGGGTGGTACGCCGCGGCTCTGCACCTCACCCTGAACACCGAGATGGGGCTCCATCGGGAGTACGCGGCCCGTTTCGGGATCAGCGTCTCGGACCTGGAGCGGGAGACCATGTGGCCCACGACCAGGGCCTACACCGACTTTCTCGTCCGGACAGCGGCTGATGGGGATCTGGCGGACCTCGTTGCGGCCCTCCTCCCCTGCGCCTGGGGCTACGTCCACATCGCCCAGAAGATGGCCGGCGGCGAGCGCCCCGCGGACCAGCGCTATTCCGACTGGATCGAGCAGTACTCGTCTGATGAATTCAGGCTGGCCGCGGAGTGGCTGCGCTCTGAGATGGATCGACTGGCCGACGGATCGTCCGCGGCGAAGCGCGACCGGCTGATGCACCTGTTCGTACTTTCGAGCCGCTACGAATGGCAGTTCTGGGAGATGTGCTGGAACGGTGAGGCGTGGTTGCCCTGAAACGGGAAGGGCACATGGCGGGCAGGGGCGACGCCCCGCGTCGCCGCACCCTACCCGCCACGCTTCCCGGACCTATTGGGACAGGCGGATGACCAGGTCTGCCGCCACCTGCCGGAACACCGCCCGCAGGTCCTCAGCCGAAGGCGCGAAGTAAGCTCTACCGCTCGGCTGACCGGAACTCACCCTCCCGTGCTCGTTGGCCAGGGTGGCCAGGTAGTCCATGTCCGGACGGGCGAGCTCAGAGGATGCGAGAGGGTTGCCCAGGCCGATGGTGTAGACGTAGGCGCCTTCACTGCGAATCCGGTCGGCGGCGGCGAGGCCCATGTTCCTGGCGATCTCCCGACCGACCACGCCGTGCGGCGGGTGGCCCGCCTCCGTCCACTCCTTGCAGTTGACCACGTCCCGGCACGCGTCGTCCTTGGGCCTCAGCCATCGGTCCATCGGAATCGAGTTCGGGTTGTCCCAATAACCCCGCACCACGTTCGTTGCCGTCGCGGCGACCGCCAGGATGCGATGCTCTCCCCCAATCGTCCCCCGGAAGGCTGTGGGTCGACCGTCGGTGAAGAACACGACCACCTTCACGGCCCGCTCCCGCGTATCTTCGCCGACGATCTGGTCGTATGCGAGTTGCAGGCCTTCCGCCGTGTTGGTCCAGCCCACAGGCGCCATGTGGTCCACCTGGTTCTTCGCGGCGGTCCTGAAGGGAGCCTGGAGCGGGAGGCGCGTGTCGCCACGGGTGCCGAAAGACACGAGCGCCAGCTGGTCCAGATCGTCACTGAAGTAGTCCACGAAGTCGCGTGCCGCGTCCTGCAGATCGTCCCACGCGCCGGCACTGCCCAGGGAACCGGACTGATCGATCACGAGAACCAGGTCGACGGGAGGCACGACGGCCGTGGCGCTGGATCCGACATTCACTGACCGGCGTCCGATAAGACGCATGAGCGAGGTGCGCATGGGTCGCGTCGCCGCCACCGTCACCGTGTTGTCGCCGTCCGGCGTGCGCCCGAAGGTCACGTGGATGGAAGTCAGGGCATCGTCGCCCGATACGCCGTTCGCGAGGGCCACGGCCAGGGCCTCCCTGCGGGCCGAAGCTTCGCCCGTTCTCAGAGCCCGGGCGCCCGCGAGGACGCCGGCGTCGACCGCGCGCGACAGCTCGGACCTGGCGATGAACGCCCGACCGGAATCCAGTGCCAGGCCGGCCATGCCGAGAAGAATGACCATACCGCCGGCAACGATCACAATGACCGCTCCGGTCTCACTGCGCAGTTGCATCATCAAACCGCTCAGCAGCTGACGAAGTCTGGCAGCTGGAGATACTCGAACGCGCATGACGCCTCCTTTCGGACCTTGTGAGCCTATCGGCGGCCTAGAAGACCGCCCGCTCGTAAATGGGGTCTGGAAGGGCGCTCTTGAAGAGGCGCGCGAACGGGGTAATTGGCCGATAGTGGTAGAAGATCTCCACTACGTAGTGGGTGTTTCCCGCTTCGAGTCCGTAGGACGCGAACGAAACCGGGCTGGTCCCCCGGCCCCCGAGCCGGCTCTGCTCCAGGAATCCGGGTGATGCCACCTGGTCCAGGATCTCGAGTCCGTCGGTTCGGACCCCGATCCGGGAGACGACCGATCCGCCACGCTCTCCGAGGTGGATGTCGCTGCCGCTCACATCGACGACGGTGAGCACGGTGTCCAGACTCGTGCCGCGCGAGGCGATGTTGGCCGCCTCCCGGCTGAGCCTCGAAAGCGAATGCGATACGGCCAGCGCGTTCCCGATCTCGAGCATTCCGAGGAAGAGGAACAGCAACAGGGGGAGTACCATCGCGAATTCAGCTACCGCCTGTCCGCTGGAATCCCGAAGTCGGCGCCTACCGGATGAATGGTTCATTCTTCATCGCCGTTCGAACAGTGAAATCGACCGGTGGGAGGATGTCTTCCAATCCCGGCAGGAAATAGCGGTACGTGAAAGAGACGCTGACGGTCACGAGTTCCTCGGGCCCACCGCCGTCCGACGGATTGACCACGATCGAGTCGGCGATTGCCAACGGCCCGACGTTCTCCCGGATGACCTGGCGGATGGACTCGACACGAGCGATGGGTTCGCCGGTGTCGGGGTCGGTGCGGGTCTGTCCGGTGACCGCGTATCGCGCCGCTTCCGCCACGGCGTGCCGCGCCGTCAGATGGGAGAGCCCCAGGCGGCCGAACTCGAAGATTCCGAAGATGAGGGAGGCGATGAGAGGCAGGACCAGGGCGAATTCAACCAGACCCGAGCCGTGGTTCCCGCGCAACAATCGACCTGTTGCGCCGCCGCTATATGTGGCGCGCATGCGCGCCTTCGAACTGCCGGCCCCGGGTCTCGCCCGAAGCCGATTCTTCCACATTGCCATCGTCGACCTCCAATAGCCCCGCCTATTGCAGATCCGAGCGACTGGCCCGGTATAACTCGAAAAGGGCTTTGAGAGTAGGAGTTTGTGGATCAAATGTCAACTACTGGCGTCCGCGAACGGGGAGTTCAGGCGAGCCGGTGCGGATCGGAAGCTGGCACCCTGATGTGTGGAGAACTGCCCGAGAACGAGCGCCCCGGAGGGCCGGAGTCGGGAGCCGAACGGTGTTGCGTCGCATCCACACCAAGGAGATCCGCGGTCGCCGTCAGCCCCTGGGTCGTTCGATGAGCACCTGTGTCCAACGGTCGCGGAACACGCCGAGTCCCTGGTGCGTGAAGATGCAGTTCTCGAGATTCGCGCGATGGGGCGGACTATCCACCCACAGTTCGATGACGATCTCGGGCCCCTGCACGGTGAGGGCGATGTTCTCGGCGATCGACCCCAGCCACCTGACTCCACCTGTCAGCAGTCGACGGGTGAGGTCGGTCCCCTCAGGGGTCAGGTGGTCGAAGAAGTCCCGGGTGGCCATGTCCCTGCTGTGGGCTTCGGCGACCCGGGCGGTTGGCTCGTGCCACCCCAGCGCCTCGCAGCCGGCGGCCCGGCGATGCTCATTCACCAGTTCGTGCAGTTCTGAGAGAGCCAGCGAGACACCGGCGTCGTCGGCCGGCTGGGCAGCAGAGGGCGAGGGAAGGAGGAGCCCGAAGGCGACGAGCAACGCGACAGGACCCATGCCCGGGCCTGGCGCTGTCCTGCGTCTGGCGGGTCCGGTGGGTGTTGCCATGAAACCTCTTACCCACGGGCCCGGCAAAGGTGGCGCTGCGGGTCCAAAGGCTCGCCGATGCACGAAAGCCCCGGCCTGCTGGCCGGGGCCCTCGCTTTCGTCACGGCCGGCGGGCCGGGCTTGTCACGACCACTCGATCCGCATCCACACCCCACACCCGATCACCCGAGCCCGCCGACGGTCACGGCGGTGAGCTTCAAACCGCCGCTTCAGTGAGTGAGACCCCTGAACCGGCCATAGGGTTGGCTCGGTCCTCTTCTCCGACGACTCGGCCGTCGAACAGGTTGATGGTGCGCTCGGCGTAAGCGGAGTAGCGAGGGTCGTGCGTCACCATCAGGATGGTGGACCCTTCGCCGTGCAGCTCCTTCAGGAGGTCCATGACCGCCTCGCCGTTCGTCGAGTCGAGGTTCCCCGTCGGCTCGTCGGCCAGGAGGATCAGGGGATCACCGACCACTGCACGCGCCGCGGCGACTCTCTGCTGCTGACCACCGGAGAGTTGCGAGGGATAGTGATCCATGCGGTGGCCCATTCCCACTCGCTCCAGAGCGCGATGAACCCTTTCCTTGCGCTCGGCGGCCGCCATGCCGCGATACGTTAGGGGCAGTTCGACGTTCTCGTACACCGTGAGATCGCCGATCAGGTTGAAGGCCTGGAAGATGAACCCGATGTGCCGGTTCCGTACCCGGGCCCGCTCGGAGGCGGTCAGGTTCGCGACAGGCTCGCCG
>JBATJK010000039.1:0-3718 GCA_049668445.1 Gemmatimonadota bacterium | reverse complement strand
CGGCCGCCACAGGCGATAGCATTTCCGCCATCGAGGGACGGGTTTCCAACGCACATACGGACGTGACGAGGTGACATGAGCTTCGAAGGTGTGGATTTCTACGATATCGATGGCCTCCTGACCGAAGAGGAGCGGGCGGTCCGGGACATGGTGCGCGATTGGGTGGACGAAGAGGTGATGCCCGTCATCAATCACCACTACATGGAGCACACGTTCCCCACGGACCTGATTCCGAAAATGGGCGAACTCGGGTTCTTCGGGGCGAACCTGCCCGAAGAATACGGCTGTGCCGGCCTCAACAACGTGGCCTACGGCATCATCAACCAGGAACTGGAGCGGGGAGACTCGGGTCTGCGGTCATTCTCGTCCGTCCAGGGCGCCCTCGTGATGTACCCGATCTATGCGTTCGGATCGGAGGAGCAGAAGCGCGAATGGCTTCCGAAGCTGGCCACGGGCGAGAAGATCGGGTGCTTCGGCCTGACGGAGCCCGACTTCGGCTCGAATCCCGGTGGCATGCTGACCCGGGCCGTGAAGGACGGAGACGAGTGGATCCTGAACGGGGCCAAGATGTGGATCACGAACGGTTCGATGGCCGACGTGGCCATCATCTGGGCCAAGACGGGTGACATCGATGACCAGGGCTCTATCCGGGGCTTCATCGTCGAGACCGACCGCGACGGCTTCAGCGCGAAAGATCAGGAGGGTAAGCTCTCGCTTCTGGCCTCGGACACCAGCGAACTCGTTCTGCAGGACGTCCGCGTGCCCGATTCGGCTCTCCTTCCGGAGAGTGGCGGACTCAAGAGTCCGTTGATGTGCCTTACGCAGGCCCGTTACGGCATCGCCTGGGGGGCGATCGGTGCCGCCATGGCGTGCTACTGCGAGGCCGTGGACTACGCGAAGAACCGTGTACAGTTCGCCGGCAAGCCGATCGGAGCGACGCAGATCCAGCAGGTGCGGCTGGCGGAGATGCTGACCGAGATTACCAAGGCCCAGCTACTGGCCTTGCAGCTCGGGCGGTTGAAAGACGCCGGGACCTTTACGCCGACGCAGGTCTCCATGGCGAAGAGGAACAACGTGGACATGGCCTGCGAGTGCGCGCGCGAAGCCCGGCGGTTGCTCGGAGGGAACGGGATACTGGTCGAGTATCAGTCCATGCGTCACATGGCCAACCTCGAGTCCGTGTACACGTACGAAGGGACGCACGATATCCACGGGCTGATCCTGGGGATGGAGATCACGGGGATTCCGGCGTTCGACTAGGCCTTGATGCCCGGTCGGGAGTGAAGGGAAGCCCGGTGCGAGCAGCGCCGGGCTTTTCGCATGGTGCTAAGCGTTCTCTTCGACGTCTGGTGGAAGTGCTGTCCGCCTCTTCTGGTCGATCAGGGACTCGGTGAACTCCTGGCGCTCGGCCAGAAAGTCCATTCTCTGGTCCAGACCATCCACCTGGTTCCTGATCTCGACGAGGTCCACCTCGATACGCGCGAGCAGATCCCTTTCAGGCGAGCGCTCGTGACGGATCTTCACCCACTCCTCGAGGGCCTTTCCAAGACGGCGGCTGATCGGGAAGAGGAGAATGAAGGTCCCGATCAGGAACACCATCGCGAGGATGGCAATCAGTTCGGCGATCGCGTACGGCATGGATGTTCCCTCCTGCCTGAAGTCCTGGGCGGCATCCGTCGACCTCAGACTCTACGCCCGTGCGGTGGGGTCGGTTTCATGGACCTTGTGCGATCCTCATCTCAAACGTAGCATCTTCGTCCGCCATCATGCGCCCGTAGCTCAATGGATAGAGCGTCTGGCTTCGGACCAGAAGGCTGGGGGTTCGAGTCCCTCCGGGCGTACTGGCTTCTTCCTATCCGACGACATCCTCTAAGACCATGGTAGGGGTTGTCCTGCGCTTGCCTGCGGCAATGCTCGGAATTGCTACGCAGGTCCTGCGCTCGCCTGCGGCGATGCTCGGAATGCTGCGCGTTGCGCAGCGGCGGGCGAACCGGGTCTCAGAACCCTATATTCTAACCGGCCCCATGACGTTTCAGGGCGAGCCGCCGCACCCCCTTCTGACGGCCCGCATCCGTAGTCCTCCGATGGTGGAGGTGCGAGATGCCGCACCGACGCAAACGCCATGCACCCACGGTTCTGTGCCTGGTCGCCTTGATCCTTGGGTGCGGCGATGAAACCACGGAGCCTCAGAGCGGCAACATCCGTGTGAATCTGGCCCTCAGCGGAGCTGCGCCCGACGCGGATGGCTGCCTCGTCTCCGTTGACGGGCGGGACGCGCAACAACTCCTCAATGGGGAGCGCCACTTGTTTGTGGGTCTTTCCGTGGGCACGCATGCGGTGAGCATCTCCGACGTGGCTTCCAACTGCACCGTAGAGAACGGAGCGTCACGCACGGTCACGGTGGGTGCTAACGAGACCGCCATTGTGTTCTTCGCCGTCGACTGCCCGCCGCCCCCGGCCCTCCAGGTCACAACCCAGACCGCGGGCTCAATGATCGCGCAGGATGGCTATGAGGTCGTGATCGATGGGACGATCACGCGAGTGATCGGCTTGAGCGACGTGGCAACCTTCGAGGACGTCGCCCTGGGGCAATACTCAGTGGAACTGACTGGACTCGCGGGCAGTTGCAGAGTGATTGGCGGCAACCCTGTCAGAGTGAACATCACGGAGGGTGGAGTAACCAAAGTCGATTTCGGAATCGCCTGCCCACCGTTCTACGACCACATCGCCTTCACCTGGGATGGCATCTATGTGATGAAGGCGGAGGGGTCGACTCCCGTCAATGTCTCTCGCCACATCGAACTCGACGGGCTTGCTTATCTGGACTGGTCCCCCGACGGTACCCGACTCGCCTACAGGGTCTACGGGAACAACGGCTACGATATCGAGGTCCTGCGGGTAGATGGATCTGCTCCCTCTAGAATCGACCTTCCTGAGTACTTCTGCGTCCACAGCCTCGAGTGGTCGCCCGTTGGCGAACTGATCATCTTCATCGGTGGGGAGGACAATCATGAGGTATTCGCAGTAGAGACGGACGGCTCGAATCTGCTAAACCTCACCAACAGCGCTGCTGAAGAGTGGAATTCCACCTGGTCGCCTGACGGTACTCAGATACTGTTCACAGCGCATGACGAGGACAACGGCCTGTACGTCATGGATGCGGACGGGTCGAATGCGACGTTTCTGAGCGAGCATACAGGGGGTACGGACCTACAGTGGTCGCCCGACGGGAATCGCATTCTCTACAATGGCATGTGTGGCACAGACGCGATCTTCATGCAGATCTGCTCGATGGACCCGGACGGGTCGAACCCGGTCGCCCTGACCGATCCCCCAGACAACGACTGGCATCCCGCATGGTCGCCAGATGGAACCAGAATCGCGTTCAATGGTCGCCGCGCCGAGAGCGGGATCTTCGTCATGAACGCCGACGGGTCCGGCTTATCGTTTCTCGTCGAAGGGGGCCAGCCGGCCTGGTCGCCTGGCCAGTGACGAAGACGCCTGCAGTCCTCCGTAGGATGGGAGACACGATGCCATATCGCGTTGCACGATACCCGGTCTCGGCTCTGTGCTTTGCGGCGCTTATGATTCTCGCCTGCGGTGACAACAATACCGAACCCCAGACCGGCAGTATCCAGGCGAGTCTCACCATCGATGGCACAATGACGGACGCGGACGGCTGCTTCGTCTCGGTGGACGGCATGGGCGGGCAGCAGCT
>JBATJK010000038.1:0-9754 GCA_049668445.1 Gemmatimonadota bacterium | reverse complement strand
GGGATGAAGAGGGCCACAGAATGCTCGTGATCCATGCGATGGTAACGCTCTAAGAAGAGCCCCCACTGCGGCGTACGATGAAGCGTGCGCTGAGGAGGACCATGACAAACCCTACAAACGGTGATTCTCGAATGCGCAGACATAGAGGTCTGGTCATCGGCATCTGTCTGGGCACCGCGCTGGGCGTGGCCATGGGCAAGCTCGCAATTGGTGTTGCCATCGGTGTCGCCCTCGGATTGGGTCTTGATGCGGCCATTGGCAGCAGACGGTCGGGAGGATGACCCTCATCGCCTGGGGTTGGGACGCTCATTGGGCTGAGCGCGCGGCACAGGAGGGAATCGACTCTTCATCGGTTGCCCGGGTAGTGGGCCAGGACAGAGCCAGCTGGTCCGTTCAGACAGATTCGGGTCCCGAACAAGCGCGCATTCCGTCAAAGCCTGGTACCGGCCCGTCTCCCGTGGTTGGGGATTGGGTCACTGTCGAGCCAGGCCCGATGCCAAGCGATCCCTGGTCCATCCTGGCCGTCTTTCCCAGGCGAACGATGATATCGCGTGGCGCCGCGGGGACCGGAGGAGGGGAGCAGGTCCTGGCCACGAACGTGGACAAGGTCTGGATCGTGCACGGGCTGGACATGCCTCTCAACTCGAGGCGCCTGGAGCGTTATCTCGCTGTGGTGTGGGACAGCGGGGCCACTCCCGAGATTGTACTCACGAAAGGAGATATGGCGGAGGACCTGGACGCCGCGGTCGGCCAGGCTCAACTGGCCGCCATGGGCGCACCGATTCGATGCGTGAGTTCAATGGACCCCGGGAGCGTACAGGATCTTCGAGACTCTCTTGCTCCCGGCTGCACGGTTGCCCTCCTCGGGCCTTCCGGGGTCGGCAAGTCGACACTGGTCAATCTCCTCGCCGGCAACACCATCGCTGTGACCGGTGAAGTGCGTTCGGGCGACCGGAAGGGACGCCACACGACGGTCCGACGAGAGCTCTTCCGGATTCCAGGTGGGGCGCTCCTCCTGGATACGCCGGGTATGCGGGAACTGCGAGTCGGACTGTTGGATGAGGGCCTTAGCCAGGCATTCGCGGATGTTGAGGCAATAGCCGAGGGTTGTCGATTCCGCGACTGCCGACACCAGGGAGAACCCGGCTGCGCGGTCGTCGAAGCGGTAGCTCAAGGAGGCCTGGATTCAGGTCGATTGGCGAGCTTTCACAAGCTCCAGGCCGAAGCGGCGCACGAGACGCGAAAGACCGACCCCCGGGCTCGCGCGGCAGCTGTATCCGAGTGGAAGACGGCGATGAAGACGCTGAAACAGCATCCGAAGTACAAGAACCGATAGTCAGCGCCTGCAGTTGAGCACACCGTTCAGCCAGGCCGCGTCCGCAGGTTGTATCCGGATTACTGACCAAGCCACATGGCCGACATCAGTGAGACTGACGGGCTCTCGCCAACTGGAGCTTAACATGCGCTTGATTCTGGTCACGGCCGCTTGCGTCCTGGCGGCCACTACGTTCGCGACCCCCGCCGCCGGCCAGACAGCCATGGATCCCTATGTGCTCCTGGTTGGCTCGTGGGAGGGGGAGCTCGAGTACCTGAATTACGGGGACAATGTCACCCTCGTGACGCTCCCTACCCGCCTGGTGGTCGAGCGGGCCGGCAACGGAAAGCGCCTCGACCTGGAGTTCATCTACCAGGAGCCCGACGGTAGCGAGGTGTCCGGTGCGGACCAGCTGTACGAGACCCCCGACGGTCTCTACTTCGGCGACCGCTGGACCGTGGAGGAGCAAGACGTGGACGAGCCCGGCGGTCGTCTGCTGCTAGTTCTCGTACGAGACGGGGAGGACGACAACCGCGCGGCTTCGATTCGGACCGTCATGGCCCTGGAAGGCGACGAGCTGACGATTACGAAGCAGGTACGGTACGCGGACACCGGCGAAGAACTTCAGCGGAACCAGTTCCGGTTCCGGAGGTCGGGCGCTGACGTCTCCAGCCAGGTCGAGAAGATCGTGGCTCCGTACGTGGCGGCCCGCGATTTCATGGGCGTGGTCGGTGTGCAACGACAGGATGCCTCCCCGCTCCTGGTCCCGTCCGGTTACGCGAGCGTGGAGCTCGAGGTGCCGCACGGCCCCGACGGAATCTTCATGATCGGATCGATCTCCAAGCAGTTCACGGCCGTGGCCGTGCTCCTCCTGGAGGAGGAAGGCCTCCTGAGCACGGACGATCCCGTCGGCAGGCACGTGGGCGAGTTCGCGGCGCTACCCGACGTCTCGATCCACCAGCTGCTGACCCATACGGGGGCCGTCACGGACATCTACTCCCTGGCTCGGTTCGGGAATTCCGGCGGGCAGGTGGGGACGTTCGATGAGGTCATCGCGGATCTGGCAGAGGCCGGGTTGACCGGCGAGCCGGGAGCCGGCTACGCATACAGCAACGGCGGCTACGCCCTGCTCGCGGCGGTGATCGAGCGGGTCTCGGGGATGAGCTACGGGGAGTTCCTCGAGCGGCGCCTGTTCCAGCCGCTGGGGCTGAGCTCGATGGCTCACGATGCTCCGGGTCCTGCCGCGCCTGGAAGAGTGCCCGGCTACGATCCGTGGGGCACCAACGAACTCCAGCCAGCGCTCCCCATCGCCTCGGGCTTCACGGCGGGCTCGGGATCCCTGTGGTCATCCACGGCCGACCTCCTGAGGTGGGCCCTGGCTCTCCATGGCGGCGAGATTCTCGAACCTGCCAGCTACGCGAAGCTCGTCACCGACCACGGAAACGGATACGGATACGGCGTCAGCGTGTTCACCCGCTTCGGACGGCCGACGATTGGGCATGACGGCCGGGTTTCCGGGTACGCCTCCGACCTGGCCTACTACCGCGAGGAGGGTCTGGCCGTCGCTGTTCTCGGCAACGTCCAGTCCGTGGCTCGCGACGAGATCCGAAGGCTCGTAGCAGGCGCCGTCTTCGGAGAGGAGCTGGACGTCCCGGAGCCCCGACGGTTCGCGGCCGCGAGCGAATCGCTGGATGAGCTCGTGGGTCGATACTCCTTCGGTCCCGGGTTCGTCGTGTCCGTGAGCGAGTCCGATGGGCGACTCCTGGTCCGTGCAAACGAAGGAGGCTTCTCGGAGCTGATTCCCCTGGGCGGTTCGGCCTGGTTTTCGCGCATGCTCTATGCGACCGTGCGCTTCGCGCGTGACACGGATGGCACAGTGGATCGTCTCGTGTGGGGCACAAGCGCCAACGCTCCAGCCGGGGAGCGGTTGCCTTGATGTCTCTCTAGCAGACGGACCCCCAGAGGAAGGTTGTTTCGAGAGCGCCGCTGGCCAGGACAGTTACTTTTCCCGCTGGCAACCACGCGTTTCGGAGGCAGGCACCCACGTGTCCTTTCAAGATGTCGGCAGCATCGGCGAATTGATCGCGGCGATCGCCACGGTGGCGACGCTCGTCTATCTGACCATTCAAGTCCGACACAACTCTCTTGCGTTGGACCGATCGAACGAGTTCGCCCAGGCCAGCTCTATTCACAATATCACCATCCTGTTCAATGAGCTGAACTGGCGTCTGGCAAACGATGGGGAGCTGGCTGACATCTACACCCGCGCGCTGGCAGGCCAAGACCTGTCCGACACGGAAGCGACCCGGTTCGTGGCCTTCGTCAACACCTACGTAGCAACGATCGAGAATCTCGTCGGTCAGCAGAGCCTCGCGCTCGGCTACTCGGAGCTTGACTCTGCGTCCGCGCTCGACCTCTTCGGCCCGATCGTCAGCCAGCTCCTGGGAACCAGGGACGGGGCGAAGTGGTGGAGCGAAGTGGCTCCCCATCTCTACGTCGAGGATTTCCGGCGGCAGGTCGACGCGGTAGTCGGAAGTGTCCGGGCGCTGAACAGCGCGGGCTGCGACTCTCCTGCGGGAATAGACTGACTCCAAGAGAGGAAACTCAATGGCCATCAAGCGCATCTGGCACGGCTGGACGACTCCTGAGAACGCCGACGTCTACTGGACCGTACTCAGCGAGACCGTCGTACCGGGAATCGAGGCGAAGTCGATCGAGGGGTATCGCGGAATCCAGATCCTCCGCCGCGACCATGAGTCCGAAGTAGAGTTCGTGACGATCATGACATTCGACTCCATTCAGAGTGTCATCAATTTTCAGGGCGAAGACTACGCGCGTTGCTACGTGCCGGACGTGGCCCAGGCTGTTCTCGATCGCTGGGACCTGATTGCTGCGCACTACGAGGTCCTGGACGAGAGGGCCAACCCGGATCTCGCGGACCTATGACGAGGCTAGCGACGGCAGCCGCAATCGGGGTCCTGTTCGCCGCGTCCCCCCTGTGGTCTCAGGCAACCCTGGAAGACGAAGTTCTCGCTCGAGCAGCTGCCGAAGCCCTGGAGCCGGGAGTTCGCGCCGCACTGAGAGATGGCCAGCCCGTCTCGTTCGAGTATCGGTCGACGTGGGGGGAAACGGTCAAGAGCCGGCTCGAGGAATCGCTCGGATTGGAGCTGACCCCCGAGCATCGGAAGGGTGCCAGCAGGATCCTGTTGAGGGATCCATTGTTCGACTCGGACACTGCGCTCTTAGAGGTCTGGTTCGGAAGATGCGAGGCGGCTGACGACGCGGAGATACTCAAGATCCGCATCTACTCCTTCACCTTCGAACGCGACGGTCAGGAGTGGGGCCTTTTGCGCGCGGCTCGGCTGGGGACGACCGAGGGCAGTTGCGATGGAGACTTGAACGAACCGCCACCTGTACAGACGTGAACGGTCGCAGGCAGTTACGAGGCGTGGGCCGCCGTTCGACGTGACCAACCAGACATTGACGTGCCGCAGTCCAATTGGTGAAGATCGGTCCGGAAACGGATGTTCTCGGGTCGTGCGCTGACCGTCAGACCAGCGGCCCATTGATCTTCGAGATCGTCGCATACTCAAGAGAGAGGGACCATGAGCAAGGGATTACCGCTGGCTGCTGTGCTGCTTTTCGTAGCTGTCATGTCCGGCTGCGCAGGACCCGAGTCCGGGCAGGCAATGGTGCAGGAGGCAGACGTGCAGGCCGTCCAGGAAGCGCCGGAGTATTTTCTTCTGCGACCGGAAGTCGAGAAGGCCTACGGATATACCCACGCCGTCAAGATCGGCAACGACATCAAGATCTCGGGCGCCGTGAGCATGGATGATCAGGGCAACCCGACCGCCGTAGGTGATCTCGAGCAGCAGATGAAGAACGCGTACTCCGATCTGGGGAAGGTCCTCGAGCACTACGGATACACCTTCGACGACGTGATTGTCGAGAACGTATTCACGACCGACATGGCGGGCTTTCTCGAGGTCGCCGCGTACCGCAGTTCCATCTACACGAAGCAGTATCCGACGGGAAGCTGGCTCGAGGTCAAGGGACTGGCCCTGCCCGAGTTCCTCATCGAGATCGAGCTGGAGGCGCATAGGTCCGAGTAAGCTCAGCCTCTTCGAATGAGGGACGCACGATCAGCCTCCCCGTGCGCGGACAGCGTGTGTCCTGCGCAGGCGGTCGGTACGTACCCCGCAAGACAAGGAGAACCCATGAGCAGTGTCCGGCCCACCATCATGCTCATTGTTCGGGCGGGCATCTATCTATGGGATTCCGATGAGTCGCTGGCGGCCTATCTCGAATCGGATCTGCGTAAGACCATTCCTTCCGCATACGAGCTCACCGAACCGCCTCGAGTAGAGCGGTTTCCGATCGTCGACGTGCTTCGAACTTGATGGATACGTCTCGAGACCTCCGGGCCGCCGTGTCCTGCCTCCTCGGCGTCCTTCTGGTTTCCGGCTGCGACGGAGACACCGGGCGGATGGCGGAAGTGGAGGATCCGGATGCGGAAGTCTGGATCGATCTCTTCGACGGCGAGACGCTGGACGGGTGGACCGCCAAGCTCCAGGGCCACGAGGTCGGGGACAACTACGCGAACACCTTTCGGGCCGAGGACGGCAGCATCAAGGTCCGCTACGACGCCTACGACGAGTTTGGCGATCGCTTCGGCCACCTGTACTACGACACGCCGCTCTCGCACTACCGACTGGCTCTGGAATACCGCTTCGTCGGCAAGTTCATGCCGGACGCCCCGGAGTACGCGCGGCTCAACAGCGGCGTGATGTTCCACTCACAGGATCCAACGACCATGTCCGTCGGACAGGACTGGCCCATTTCGGTCGAGTTCCAGCTCCTGGCGGAGGAAGAGGAGGGACAGCCGCGCCCCACCGGCAACATGTGCTCTCCCGGCACCACGGTCGTCTACCAGGGCCTGCTGGACGAGCGCCACTGCATCGAGTCCAGCGCGGGTACGTACCCGAAGGATCGCTGGGTGAGCGCCGAACTGGTGGTACTGGGCGACTCGCTCGTGCGGCACGTGATCGAGGGCGAGCAGGTCATGGAATACACCCATCCCCAGGTCGGCGGTGGGGTGGTGAGCGGCTACGACCCGGCCCAGAAGCAGGATGGCAGGCTGCTCTCTGAAGGCTTCATCGCCTTGCAGGCGGAGGGACAGGAGATCGACTTTCGCAACGTCCGGCTGCTGAATCTGAAGGGATGCATGGATCCCGACGCCCTCAACTTCAAGCGCTTCTACGTGGCTTCCGATTCAGCGAGCTGCCGTTACTGACGTGATCAGGATTACCGTTTTCTGGATCCTGGGAATCGTCCTCCTCGTTCCCTATGCCATCTATCGCCTTCTCTTCCAGGCGCAGCCCGACGAGTACGCCTTCCTGATCGTGTTTCCCCTTTTCTGGATCTTCGGATTCTGGGGGGTTGTGGGACCCCTGTTCGCCGCGGTAAAGGCACATCGGCTGGTGAAAGCACTGGAAGCCGCACATGACGCGGGCGCATTGCAGAGGGCTTTCGAGAAGAACGAGGGAGATGACGTGATCATCGACCTGGTCCGCGTGGAGAACCGGATTCCCAAATGGCTCGCTCGCAGGATCTACTATCGGGTCAAGCCCAGATTGCTGGAACTGGCGGCGGAGAATGAGTCTGCGGACCGCTCACCAGACGTCACGGGTTTCGATTGAATGAGCCATCGGAGGAACGGCCCGACGCCCGACGTGCTGCCACTTCCCACACTTCCCAACATTGGCCTTTTGGACGATGATCTCATAGAGCCATCCCAACACCAAAGGAGTTAGCCATGTCCACCGTCGTATCCTGGAATCTGCAACTGGCCATCCGCGACGGCCGACTCGACGATTTCCGGTCGTTGATGAACGAAATGGTCGAGTCCACACGGGCCGAAGCCGGGGCCCAGGCATACGAGTGGTTCATCACCGGGGACGGCACCGTATGTCATCTCTATGAGCGGTATGCGGATTCAGCGGCCACGATGATTCACCTTGGCGCGTTCGGATCGAAGTTCGCCGAACGATTTCTCTCCTGTGTCGAGCCCACCGGCTTCAGCGTGTACGGAGATCCGAGCGACGACGTGCGCGGGGTGCTCGATGGCTTTGGCGTAGTCTATCTCGGGCCCTTCGGGGGCTTCGCCCGCTAGAGTGTGCCCTTCGCGCGGCTCGCAAGGTCTGCTGGAGGAACATGATGCACGTCAATCCAATATGGCTTCTCTCGGCCAGCCTGCTCCTGAGCGCCGGTCCGATCCTGGCCCAGGCGGGGACTGAACCGCCGGGGCGCACAGCCCGGACCACCAGCGCACCGGCCACTCCCGAGGATGGCGGGCCCCGGAACTGGGCCGGAGGCGGCTACGCCACGGTCGTAATCGACAGGCCTGACGGCCGTACCCGCGCGGTCTATTTCCGTATGGGAATACCGATCGGTGCGGATACCAGCGAGGCGGATTGGGGAGACTTCAGTGCGACACGCGAGGGTGATCTGAACCTCATTCGGGTCGGCGAAGAACGCTACGAGATACCGGACGTCGCGGTCCTCGGTGATTGACGACCTCGGGTTGCCCTGCCGGGCAGGGGCACCTGGACGGTTCCGGGTAGAGCTGCCCTCGGCAGCAGACCATCGGGCTTCTCATCCCGCGATTTCGTAGTTACGCTGCCTGTGTGCAGACGTGTCATCGGGCGCCCCGCAGGACGCACCCGGACCGTCAGGAAGTTCCGATCAACCTGGAGGAATCATGCCGAGAGTGATCTTTATGCACGCGGTCAGTGATCGCGATCTGTGGGCGAGCAAACACTCCGACAGAGTCGCCGCCTTCGCGTCGTGGGGCTCGAACGTGGTCGACTACCTCGACAGTGAAGGAGGCAATCAGGTCTGCGTGTCCGTCGAGGTGCATGACATGGAGGGAATGAAGACAACCATGGCCTCGCCCGAGATCGAGGCGGCGAAGAAGGCTCACGGAGTCCTGGAACCCATCGTCATGTTTGTGGAGAACCGGTGAGCCCTATCGGCGGCAGCATGTCGAATCTCGGAACCTTTGACCTCGATGGCCAGGTCGCCGTCGTCACTGGCGGCAACGGTGGCATCGGCCGAGGCATCGCGCTCGGATTGGCGGGCGCCGGGGCAAAGGTCGCCATCTGGGGCCGAAACGAAGAGAAGAACGCGGACGCCCTCGCGGCCCTCCAAGCCGTAGCCCCGCAGGCCATGGCCCGGCAGGTAGACCTGGCTGACCGGAGCCAGCTGCAACCAGCGCTGGCCGCCGTGGAAGATGAGCTGGGGCCGGTGTCGATCCTGGTCAACAATGCGGCGATCGGCATCTTCGGCGGAGTTCTGGACCTCTCTGCCGAGGACTGGGATCGCGTCATCGAGATCGACCTCACGGCATGCTTCCTACTGGCCAAGTACGCCGCGCAGGCGATGACGGAGCGGCAGGCAGGCAAGATCATTAACCTCGCGAGCACCTACTCGCTGTCCGGTTCCGCATTCGCGCCGTCGTACAGCGCGGCCAAAGGGGGGATCATGCAGCTCACGAAATCCCTCGCAATCGAGCTCGCACCCCACAACATCCAGGTGAACGCCATTCTCCCCGGCTGGATCGATACCGACCTCACGGAGCCGATCAAGGCGATGCCGCTGTACGAGGAGATCCTGACCCGAACGCCGGCCGGCCGCTTTGGAACGCCCGACGAATGCGCCGGAGCTGCGGTGTTTCTCGCCTCAGACGCGGCGCGCTTCGTGACAGGAACGGCGCTCGTGGTTGACGGAGGATACGCCATTCGGTGAGCGGACCGGGATCCGATGCTGGCGCAGGCTCACCACATACAAGTGCGATGCCACATAGAGGGAAGTCGTCATGAACTCAGATAGGTATTCCAAGGTCGTCGCGACCTTGGCGCTGTGCGTCACGTGTATCCTCCTCACCGCCGCCTGTACGGATCGTACGAGCGTTCGAGACCCGGACGCCGCTGCCGCCCTGCCGCAGTGGACATTCGACTCGACCATGGTCTTCCCGGGCGACGGTTCGCTGATGCACGCCGAGGATGGCATCGCGCTTCCGGATGGCCGCCTGATCGTGGGCGACGAGGTCCACGGGCTGCGTCTGATCGAACTCGACGGCAGCAGCGCTCCGTTCGGCGACATGGCAGCGGCCGGATACGTCCACAACCCTCCGGAACAGAGTGGCGGTCCCAACGGAATCTCCCTCGAACCGGGGGGGACCCACCTGCTCGTGGCGGACATCTTCCAGGGCAGGATCTACCGGGTGGAATTGGCGACGGGCGCAGCGGAACTGGTCTATCAGCACCGCTACGGCGTCAACACCGCGGTGCGCGATTCGCGGGGGTCGATCTGGTTCACCCAGAGCGCGCACAACACCCCGGAGGAGGGGGAGGCGCGCATGTGGGCGACCGTGGACAT
>JBATJK010000037.1:0-2797 GCA_049668445.1 Gemmatimonadota bacterium | reverse complement strand
CCCGATGAAGAAACTCTGCATCGCGAAGCCGGTGGTTCGCTGCTCCGATGGCAGGTTGTCACCCACGAAGGCCCGGAACGGCTCCATCGAAATGTTGATCGAAGCGTCCATGATCCACAGCATGCCGGCCGCCACCCACAGCGTCGGAGAGTTGGGCATGATCACCAGGGCCAGGGAGGCCAGGATGGCCCCGACCAGGAAGTATGGCCGCCTTCGACCCAACCGGTTCCACGTTCGATCGCTGAGGTACCCGACGATCGGCTGCACCAGGAGCCCGGTCACCGGCGCGGCGATCCACAGGATGGGAATGTTCTCGACGCTGGCGCCCAGGGTCTCGAAGATCCGGCTCACGTTCGCGTTCTGCAGCGCGAACCCGAACTGGATGCCGAGGAACCCGAAACTCATGTTCCAGATGTCCCAGAACGACAGCTTCGGCTTGGGCCGGAGTTCGGTGGGCGCTGAGGAAACGCTTGATTCCATGGGAGCCTGGTCCTCGTTAGTAGATGGTAGGTGCGTCAGTCAGTGGCACGCGTATGCTCGAGGCTTCGTGCGCGCGCCAGTCGCTGCACCAGCGCTTCGACTTCTGGATCGGCCAGCGCTTCGTCCAGCAGCCTGCGCATCGGACGCTGCCAGTTGGGGCGCTCCGAGGACCGGGTACCCGGTAGGTTCACCCCCTGGTCCTCGAGCCACAGATCCTCGAGCCACGGGACGACCAGCGGACTGTCGGACCGGCCGAGCCACTCGAGCAGCGCCGCCAGGTACGCCAGCGGGTCGTCCACGTCCGTTCCCAGCTTGTCGGCGAGCCTACCGGTGGCAAGCGAACGCTCCTCAAGGACCCATGGAACAGCGGCCTCCTCCAGCAGGCCGCAGCGGACCCTCTCGCTGATGTCCACGCCCTTCAGCCAGCCGGCCAGGGTGGGGGTGTCGTGCGTGCCGATCAGGGCCATGTCCGCTCCGGTGGCCGGCGACACCTTCGGGTCCTCGGAGGCGGTGAACTGCGCGAGATACATTCCCCAGATCCGGTGCCGCGGCAGAGCGTCTCCAATCTCCGGCGGCACGGTCCCGAGATTCTCGCCCACCATCGCGCACTGGTTCCGGTTCGACTCCAGGGCGAGGATAGCGAACCGCTCGTCGGCGGGGTACGAAACGTAGGTGCCCTCGTCCTTTCCGAAGCCGTGCGGAATCCAGTACAGCCGGGTCCAGGCCATGATGTGGTCCACCCTGAGCACGCCCGAGACCGCTGACTGGTGAGCGATGGACGCGGCCAGGTATTGGTGGCCCTCGCGACGCGACGCCTCTGGAAGGACCGGGTGAAAGCCCCAGTCCTGCCCGCTCGGGAATCCGCCGTCGGGCGGGGCACCGACGGACATCCCATCGGCGAATAGCGCCTGCCGCGACCACGGATCGTACCCATCCGGGTGTACGCCCACGGCCAGGTCCAGGCCGAGCCGGATTCCGTCTCGATCGAGGTCCTCCCGGAGCTCGCCCAGCTGGCGGCGGGCCAGTGTTTGCGCCACCAGTTGGAAACGCTCTTCCTCCGGATCGATGTGCTTCGCCGCCAACTCGCCGGCTCGCGCCTTCGCCGGCCAGGACCGCCAGTCCCTGCCCAACCGGGCTTGTGCGCCGCGAAAGCGGGCGTACCGGACCAACTCGTCGTCGAGCAGGCTCGCGTCCGGGGCCGGATAACCCGCCAGGGCGGCCCGCACCTCGGCGTCCGCCGGTCTCACGTCCAGGGTGGTCGGCGGGGGCGCCGGCCGGTGCGCGTCCCCCAGGTCGAGAATCAGCTCAGACCAGAAGAGCCGGCTCACCGAGGAATACGGACTGGGCTCTGCAGGCTCGGAGTTGAAGGTCGGAAGCAGCGGAAGGACCATCACCAGGTCCCCTCCCCGCTCGCCCACCCACCGCGACACGGTCTCCAGGTCCCGTACGTCGCCGAAGGCGCGGCTGCGAGACGAACGAAAGGCAGCCAGCTGCCCCCCCACGCCCCAACTCCGGTGCGATCCGGGCCTCCGCCAGGCCTGCTCCGGGGCCGAAATGACCGTGGAAGTCAGTATCGTACCCGACAGCTCGACCGTCAGGCGGTGGTAGCCGAGCGGAATGGGGCCCGCTGCCCGGAGCTGGGTGCGACCGTGCTTGCGGCCACCGATGTCCAGCGGGAGGACATCGCCTCCCTCGAGCACCAGCTCGGCATGGACGGGACCTTCGGAGGGGATGGAAACGGCGGGCAGGAACCCGTCCCAGGCCACCAGGACCGGAGGAACGACTTCGGCCCCCTTCTCGGCTTCGAACGCGCGCAGGGCGGCCGCAGCATCGCGAGGGTGTGCGACCGAAGCGCCCAGCGAGGCGCACACGGCCACCAGCGTCTCGGGGGCCACCGTCACGGGCTGACGGAGGCCGTCGATATACTCGGTGTAAACGCCCATCGCCCGGGCGAGGGATCTCAGTTCCTTGAGTTCATCCATGCGCGATTATAGGGCAGCCCCCCCGTATGTGGCGACTGCGGTAGCCAGGACGGTGCGCGCACCTGCGGTCATGAATGTGCTGACACCATGAAGTGGTTCAGCCCGACCGCCGTGTGGCGGCCGGGCTGAAGGTTCGAGTGAACGGTCCGGCATTCGCGAATACGCGATCAGTAGCCGGGGTTCTGTGTCAGGTTCGGGTTCGCCAGCAGTTCGGAAGCCGGCAGCGGATACAGGTTGAAGCGGTCCGCCACCCCGACACCGGTCTGCCCGCCACCCTTCCAGGACCACACGTAGTCGCCGGATGTGAACAGCCCGTAGCGGATCAGGTCGGTCCG
>JBATJK010000036.1:0-38851 GCA_049668445.1 Gemmatimonadota bacterium | reverse complement strand
ACCGTGGGCAACGTCACGCCGGCGGCAGAGTACAACGTCTGGGTCGACCCGGAAGCGGCTCGCGCCGTGTTCCGCTCCGACCTCCCGATCGAGATGGTCGGTTGGGAGTTGTGCCGGGGGGCGGCCACCCTCTCCGAGGACGAGATGGACCGGGTGCGCGAATTCGGAACACCGGCGGCCCGTTTCGCGATGGACTGCAACACCAGCGCGCTGGCGGCGGCCCGGCTGCAGTCGAACGAGCCCGGACTTCCACTTCCCGATCCCGTCGCGATGGCCATTGCAATCGACCCGTCGATCTGCACGCGGCGGTCCCTCCACTACGTGGACGTGGAGACGGAAAGCACCCTGACCCGTGGCATGACGGTGGTCGACCACCTCGATGTAGCAGACGACGAGAGAAACGCGCCGCTGTGGAAGCCCCTCATCGAGCGTGGCCGGAACGCCCACGTGTGCTTGGAGATCGACGTACCGAGGTGGAAGGAACTGCTGTACTCGGTCCTCAGGTAATCCGTCGAGTGACCCGTTGAGAGCCGACCCGGCTCAGTTGAGGTAGAGATGTCCGCCCGAATCGTTGTCATCGGAAGCGTGAACACGGACCTCGTCATCCGCGGGCCCCGCATTCCCTCGCCCGGCGAGACCGTGAGTGGCGGCAGCTTCCTGCGGGCACAGGGTGGAAAGGGGGCCAACCAGGCCGTGGCGGCAGCGCGGGCCGGAGCCGATGTCATATTCGTGGCACGGATCGGAGACGACGAACTGGGAGAGGCCGCGATCGCCAGCCTGGTGGACGAATCCGTCGACGTCGTTCACATCACGCGTGACCGGGACCAACCCACCGGCGTCGCTCTCATCATGGTCGACAAGGCGGGCGAGAACGCCATCTCAGTGGCGCCGGGAGCCAACGCGCGGTTGTCCGTGGACAACGTGGAGGCCGCCCGGACGGCGATCGAAACGGCCGACGTCCTGCTCATGCAGCTCGAGACCCCGATCCCGGCGGTCGAGCGGGCGGCGGCGATCGCCTCAGCCGCCGGCACCAAGGTGATCCTGAATCCCGCACCTGCCAGGCTCCTTGGCGTTTCCCTGCTGTCCGACGTCGATGTGCTCACTCCCAACGAGGGAGAATCGTCGTTTCTCACCGGGGAAGTGGAGCCGGGTGCAGCTGCCGCGCGACTCAGGGACTCTGGCGTGAAGACCGTCGTGGTAACCCTCGGGCCGCGGGGCGCGCTGGTCCACTCTGGCGAGGGGGAGCTTTCCGTCGCGGGCTTCCCGGTGACCGCCACCGACTCCACGGCAGCCGGCGATGCCTTCAACGGGTTCCTGGCCGTTTCTCTCGCGGAAGGGCTCGACCTCACACAGGCCGTGCCCAGGGCCTGCGCCGCCGGGGCCCTGGCTACGACGGTGCCCGGCGCCAGGCCATCGCTGCCCTTCCGTGAATCGGTCGACGACCTATGGGGCTCGATAGACCGAGAGTAGCGGTACGCCCTCTTCCGACACTTCGTACGCCGGGCCGGCCTCCGTGTCGATTCCCCCCAGGTCCTGCACGAGCACGGCCGTGGGGCGATGGTACTGGAAGACCCAGGACGGCTCCCGCGCGCTGCGCTCGAGTGGAACCCGCAGGGGACTCCCCTCAGGGTCGCACCCCAGGTACTCTCGTGTACCGTTGAGGAAGACTACCGTCACTTCGGGCGTCCAGTCGGCCGGCGCCCACCCGATGTCCTGGTAGAAGCAGATTTCCTCGAGCATGAAGCCCGGGTCGATCACCACACCGCCCGGAATCAACTCCACCAGGTCCGCCAGGACGGCCCGGTTCAGGACTTCCTTCTGCGTGGTGATCTCCAGACCCCGGCTCTCCGCGCCGCGTACCCCACCCACCAGGGCATTGAAATACGAAAGCTGGTGGGGGTGGGATTGAATCGTCCTGGCGACCGGAAATCCGAGAACGATCAGCGACAGGGCAGCCGCGAGAATCCTCGGCCGGAGTGACAGCCACTTGGGCCCGCGCTCCACCAGCAGTCCGAACACGCGGATTGCCCCGAGGCCCGCCAGCAGACACAGGAACGGGAATACGGCCAGGAAGAGCCGGATCCCATCGTGAAGCGGAGTTGCCGGAAGCAGAGTCACTCCGTACAGCACCCCCAGGTTGACCAGAGCCAGGCCAAGCAGTCCTCCCGATTTCCGGTTCGAAAGCCCGAGCCCCGCGGCAATCAGAAGGGGGATCGGAGTCACGATCGCAGTCCACACGAACGCGAAGTGCCATGGTCCGCGGAAGTTGTAGATCTCGCCGAAGTACACCGTCGGAATGTGCACGGAGATGGACCTGAACATCCCGGCCTTCACGTAGTCCCAGATACCCCCGACGGGATCGACCCAGGTTACCGGGTTGGTGGCGAAGAAGACGGCGGCTGCGACTCCGGTGATGACGAGCATCGGCTTCAACTCGCGACGACCGCGCAGAACCAGCCACAGGACGAACACCGGCAGCAGCAGTACTCCAGTGAACTTCGTCGAGCAGGCCGCGCCGAACAGCAGGCCCGCCGTGATGAGCCATCCCCGGCGCTCTGTATCCGTATACATGTAGAGGGCCGAAGCGGCCCCGAACCAGAATGCGGCCAGAAAGAGATCCGTGTTCGCGAAGTGACCGTAGGCGAAGAACGCGGGTATGCCGAGTGCGGCGCCGCCAGAGACAAGGCCCGCCAGCCACGATCGTGTCCCCCGTGCCGTGACCATTCCCACCGAAGCCACGAGCGCGGAATACGTCAGCATGACCGCCACCCGGTATGCGGCCAGTGGGTCGAGGAAGCGACGGAAAGCGACGTAGCCCAGTCCGCTCAATTCGCGAGACAGGGGCGGATGGGGGATTCGATCGGGTTGCCAGCGCCAGTACTCGGAGACGACGTCCCGATTCAGCACCGAGAAGGGATCGCCCTCCAGCAGCGCCCGCATGAACTCGCGGGCCCACTCGAGCTGCAGCCCGGAACTGTGGAAGTAGTTCCCAACGTCACTGACGATTCCGTATCCCCGCTGCGTCACAAAAGTCGCGACCAGGGCGAACAGGAACAGGGCCGCGCCAGGCCATCGCACGGCCCGAGCGCCTGTATCCTCAAGCCCTGTCAGTCCAGTCGCATCCGATCCGGCCACACGCAGCCTCTTCTTCTCACTGAGGGCCCCCCTGCCGATAGCATGGACCGGGTGGAGGCGTCAAGGAGTGGACAATCCAGCCAGAAACCGTCAAGCTAGAGTCCAATCTAAGTACATAAGCGTCATAGACTCGGAATTCAGCAAGGAGAATGGCCGGTGGGAAGACGAACGAACTATGGATTCGAGAAGAGACAGCGGGAACTGAAGAAGCAGAAGAAGAAGGAAGCGAAGGCCGAGCGGAAGCGGCAGAAGAAGGACGAGTTCGGAAACGTCATCGAGGCAGCCGCTGAAGGCGAACTCGAGGGCGTGGAAGACGGTGCCGAAGAAGCAGCAGAGGAAGAGGAAGAAGAAGTCCAGTAGACCGGGTGCCTCTGGCGCTCGGGACGTAGCGAATAGAGGGAGGCACGGTATGGGTGTTGGAGACTCGGGCAGCCTGCATCACACCTGCTGGGTCGTCAACGACCTGGAGGCGGTGGCGCGATCACTGGCCGACTCCCTGGCCATCCAGTGGGGCGTGTGGACGATTTCTCCGGATGCCTGCACGGTGCACGGTGAAGAAGTTCCCTATTCGTTTCGGCTGGCCGTCGCTCCGTTGGGAGACTCCCACTTCGAGTTGATCGAGCCGCTCGAAGGCCACAGCGTCTACGTCGAACACCTGGCGACGAAGGGCGAGGGCTTTCACCACACCTGCCTGATCTATTCGAGCCACGAGACCATGCGCGCGGCGAGGGATGAGCTGGCCGACCAGGGCCGGGTCATGATCCAGAGCGGTGCACTGGGAGATGCGGGCGAGTTCTACTACTTCCACATGCCAGAGACCGACTCCGCCCTCGAATTGCTGTACCTGCCCGAACTCCCTCCGCCCGAAATGACCATCGGCTAGACTTGCCCGTCAAAGCAACCACAACACCCGCGACGAGCGGAACCCGAACACGGTTCGGGGGTAGTTTTTTCATGGAGGCTCAGTATGCGGTTGCTTGGCTTCCCCCCACCCGCCGCATCCGAGAAACTCCACACAGGCTTATCCCGGTCGCATCCGACCATTCGGGCCGGCGTCCGGAAGCCTGGCAGGACGCGCACCACGCGCCCTGCGGAGGAAGGAGGACCCCATGCTCGGCTCAGCCCTGCTCCACGTCGCGCAGGCTCTCGGTATCATCCTGTTCAGTGCCGTGAGCATTGTGGCCGTATGGGCAATCTGCGGAGTCCTGTTCTGCGCCGTCACCTGTGGTTTCAGTTGCGGCTGCTGCGAGGCCTGCAAGGCCGCACGCCGCTGGCTGACGCACAGTCATGGCCTCGCCTAGTCCACGCTGACGCCCCCCTCGGAATCTCGATTCGAGATGCGCCCGGGTAGCGCAACCAGCGGTCGTGTGCCCATAATCGGGGACAGATTCGTTTGACGTGCGAACCAGGCGATCGAATTGGGACATATGCGCTTGACTACCGACAGGCGGTTCGGAGGGGTTTTCAGGGTGGCCGTGACCGTCTTCGGACTGGTCTGCATCGCGGCCGCCGGTACTCGGGCTGAAGCGCAGAGCCTCAAGGGCTCGAAGAAGTCTCTCGACCTCCAGAATCGCGTAGCATCCCAGCACGACTTCACCTACATCGAGACGTCGGAGCAGGTGCGCTGGTTCGTAGACAACGGATACCTGGTACGCCTCCGCAGCGGCAATGGGTACGAGCTCAAGTCGATGTCGTACCCCTACGCGCGACCCGAGATAGCGCTGTTCCTCTCGCGCCTGGGGCCGCAATACAGGGCCGCGTGCGGCGAGCCGCTGGTCGTGACGAGCCTGACCCGACCGACGACGAGGCAACCCCGCAACGCCTCGTCCCGCTCAGTTCACCCGACGGGCATGGCCATGGATCTGAGACGAAGCAACAACCGGTCCTGTCGCAGCTGGATGGAGAGCGTGCTGCTGGGCCTGGAGCGGGAAGGCGTCCTGGAAGCGACCTACGAGCGCAGTCCACCGCACTTCCACGTGGCCCTGTTCCCGAGCCAGTACGAGGCGTACGTCGAGCGGAAGCTTGCATCCGGCACGAACGAAGAGGCGGACCTGGAATACATGGTTCGAAGGGGTGACTCACTGTGGTCGATCGCCCGACGACATGGCACGGACGTCTCACGCCTTCGCGCCGCCAACGACTTGAAGGGAAGCCAGATCTACGAGGGACAGCTGCTGACCGTACCTACGGATCGGTAGCAGCCGCCTGACCGGACTCCGGCTGACTTCCCGGTCAGTCTCAGTTCCCTACCAACCTCAGGCCCGTGGGTCGAGCCGGCGGAATCACGTCCGAAGGGGCGTCCGTCGTAGCGGATACCACGTCGCTCCGCTCTCCCTCGACCCCACGCGTGTCCACGGCGGCGACGCCGTACCCATACGTGGTCTCGGGATTCAGCCCCGTGTCGATGAACGCGGTCGAGACGACGAATCCGATCGACTCCCCGTCGCGGTACACGTTGTAGCCCTGCACCGGGTGGATGGACGCGGCCGGAGGGGTCCAGCTCAGGTTGACCTGGGTAGAACTCCAGGCAACGGCGAGCAGGTTCCGCGGGGCCGGCGGTCCCGGCTCGGTCTCGGTGGTGGCGGAAGAGGGATCGCTGCGATCGCTCTCGTTCCCCAGCTCATCGACGGCTGATACCCGGTACTCGTATTCGGTCTCGGGTTCCAGACTGGAGTCCGCGTACGAGGCCTTGTCGGTGGTCGCGATCTCTTCACCGTCACGGAATACCCGGTAGAAATCGAGTCCCGCCTCGGCCTCGGACGGCGACCACGCGAGGTCGATCCGGTATGGACTGGCGGCGGTAGCCACCAGGTCGGTCGGGACGCTGGGGCCGGGCAGAGCCTCCGTCGTCACCTGCACCGCGTCGCTCAGGTCTCCCTCGTCTCCATCGTCATCGAAGGCGCTGACTCGGTACTCATAGGTGGTCGCTGGCTGGAGCCCTTCATCCCGGTAGTCGCTGCTACCCGTTTCGGCAACCCGATTCCCGTCCCTATAGACGTAGTATCCCTCTGACCCGCGCACCTTCCTCCAATCGAGGTCCACGGCATACGGTCCGCGGGCGGTTGCTTTCAGTTCCTTCGGCTTGCCGGGGTCGAACCCGGCAGTCGGACTGTACGCGGTGCCTGCCGTGAGGAGCAGCAGAGCCAGGAGGGTCCACCGTAAGGGGTTCATGGACCCACCTCCACCGGAAGCGGATCGGAAAGCTCACTCTCGTTGCCCAGGGTATCCAGGGCGGTCACGGCGAACAGGTAGTCTCCCGCAAGAAGACCCGACACGGTGACACCCGTCTCAGCTCCCAGCTCGATCATCGTCTCGGAACCCGCTGCGAACTCTGACTCCCAGTAGTAGAGGCGGTATCCGGAAAGATCCTGCAGCGGCCGCCCCAACGCGTCGGTGGTGGGTGCGTCCCACTCCAGGGTGACGGAATACGTATCACCCGGGTGCGTCGGAATTCCGCCTCCGGGGCCGTCCGGCGCACATCCCGCCAGGAAAGCGAAGACGAACACGCCGCCAAGAGCCGACAGACCCCTATTCATGTAGCGCTCACGCCACATCGACACTCCAATTCGTACACCCGGCGCGACAGGTCGGGCGACTGCGAACGGGCAGAAAGGCCCGAAATCCCGGCGTTCACCGGGATGACGGATCTACGGGACAGGACCTTAGGAAGCAAGATCCAGACCCGAAGACCACCTCGACCTCGGCGGCGAGTCCGGCCCATATTCGACTTCCGATCGACTCGCCTGCATATTGGGTGTCATCAAATACTGAGGGTTATCAACGGTCGCTCCACGACCAGGAGGATGTGAATGAATTCCCGCATGTTGATGGGAATCGGTGCCGCGCTGCTCGTCGGCGCCTGCAGTGGAATCTCGACCACGACCGACTATGATCCGGCAGTCGATTTTACCGGCTTCTCGACCTACGACTGGGTCGACAGTGAAAGCGGTGTCGACAACATCACCAGCAACCGCATACGCCAGTCGGTCGACGGTGCGATGGCGGCAAAGGGCTTTTCGAAGTCCTCGTCCAATCCGGACCTCGCGATCAGCTACCAGTTGAGCACGGCAGAGCGCCGGTCGTTCAACACGGTCAACGCCGGCTGGGGCGGCGGATACGGCTGGGGCGGCTGGGGCATGGGCATGGGAACCAGCACCACCACCGAGAACGTGTGGCAAGAGGGCTCCCTGATCCTCGGTATCTTCGACACCAGCACCAAGAACCTGGTCTGGACGGGCACCGCGACGACCGACATCGACGGCAGCCGTTCGCCGCAGGACCGCCAGGAGCTGATCGACAGCGCCGTGAACAAGATGATGGGCGACTTCCCGCCGGGCAGCTGACGCCAGTCAGAGGGCGACATTTCAGAGACGGGTCTTCGCGCTTCGGTGCGGAGACCCGTTTTCTTTCAAAGGTGCGAGAGGCTCTGTCTTGCTATAGATTTCGATGGTTTCCCGCTGGTCCTGGAGGTACGATGAGTTCCCTCACGTTCACCGATCCCACGAACGCGCCTCCGCCCACGGGGGACTTCGACCGCTTCTTTCTCAGGCTGATTCGTGACCCGCGCGACCTTCCGTTTGCACGGGTCCAGGTGCTGAATCTCGTCGTCATGCTGGCTCTCACCACATGGCTCTATGTCGATCTCAACATCTGGAATTCGCTGCTGTTCATCGGCTGGTACGGCCGCCAACTTGGGCCCTACACGCTGATGCTGCACAACGTCTCGCACCGGAAGTACTTCCGCGTGGAGTACGCCTGGTTGGACTGGCCGCTGATCGCCATCCTCGGGATGTTCTTCGGACACGTCCCCAACGGCTACTTCGCGCACCACGTCGGAATGCACCACCCCGAGAACAACCTGGACGACGATCTCAGCTCGACCATGCACCTGCAGCGGGACAGCGCGTGGGATTTCTTCATTCACTACCTGGGCCACTTTCTGGTACTCGGCGGACACGATCTGTCCGGTTATCTGCGTGACCGGAATCGGGACAAGATTCTGAGGCGGTGGCGCATCGGAACCGCCCTGTGGTTCGTGGTGGTCATCGGCCTCGCGCTGGTGAACTGGCAGGCGACCCTGCTGGTCTTCGGCTTCACCTTGCTCGTCACGCGTACCGCGATGATGTCGGGAAACTGGGCGCAGCACGCGTTCGTCGACGCCACGCAGCCGGACAACTGCTACGTGAACAGCATCACGTGCATCAACTCCACGTACAACAAGCGGTGCTTCAACGACGGCTACCACATCAGCCATCACTGGAAGCCGGCGAGGCACTGGACCGAACATCCGCAGGAACTGAAGGACAACCTCGCTGAGTACGCCGACGCCGACGCGGTCATCTTCCGGAAGCTGGACTACTTTGCCATCTGGGTCTTCCTGATGCTGAAGCGATACGACAAGCTCGCCGATCATTACGTCGCGATCGACGACCGTCAGCGCAGCAAGGAAGAAATCATCGAGCTTCTGAAGGAACGCACGCGTCGGATCGCACAGCCGGAACTGGTAGCAGCAGGGGCTATTTAGACATCTTGGCGGTCGAGATCATTGGTCGACGGCGTTTCGGGTGCTAGTATCCGGCCCGACCAATGTCTTGGATAGCATGAAGTCCCTTGCTCAGGAGATCGCCACCAAGTGAAGCCCCGCCAGTTCGCCCGGGAGTTGTCCCGGCGCAAGGTAGTCCGGGTAGCCATGCTCTACGGCGTGGTGGCGTGGGTGCTCATTCAGCTCGCCGACGTGATCTTCCCAGCCCTCGCGCTCCCCGACTGGACCATCCGGCTGTTCGTGATCCTCGCGATCATGGGACTGCCCCTGGCCCTCCTGCTGTCCTGGTTCTTCGATCTCACTCCCGACGGAGTGACCCGCACGGAGTCACTGGACGAAGCCTCGACTCCCCCGGGCTCGGGCGCCTCTCCGCAGGCAGCCCCCGTGGTCGGTGCGGCACCATCCGAGAAGTCCATCGCGGTACTGCCGTTCGTGGACATGAGCGAGTCGGGTGACAGCGAATACTTCAGCGATGGCGTCACGGAAGAGATCCTCAACGCGCTGACCCGGGTCCGGCACCTGCACGTGGCATCGCGCACGTCCGCTTTCGCCTTCAAGGGGAAGGACCTGGACATCCGGACGATGGCCGACGAGCTCAACGTGGCCACGATCCTGGAGGGAAGCGTACGGAAGGCCGGCACCCGCCTGCGGATCACGGCTCAGCTCATCAACGCGGCGGACGGATACCACCTCTGGTCCGAGACCTACGATCGGGAGCTCGCGGACGTGTTCGAGGTGCAGGACGAGATCGCCCGTTCCATCGTGGAAGCCCTCAAGGTCCAGCTGGACATGCGCGCCACCCCCCACCTGGTCACGCAGGCCACGCGGAACATGGACGCGTACACCCTCTACCTGAAGGGGCGATACGTCTACAACAAGTTCCGCCGCGAGGATCTCGGGCAGAGCCTTTCCTTCTACGAACAGGCGCTCGTGGCCGACCCGAGTTATGCCCGGGCATTCGCCGGGATCGCGGACTCGTGGATGTCGCTCGCCGACGACTGGTACTCGCCGGAAGAGGCCTACCCCAAGGCCAAGGAGGCGGCGGAGAGGGCCATCCAGCTGGACGACTCCCTGGCCGAGGCCCACACGGCCGTGGGCAAGGTCCTGGGGTGGTTCGAGTGGGATTTCCAGGCCGCCGAACTGGCCCTGCGCCGGGCCGTGGCCCGCAGCCCGAGCTACGCGGAGGCCCACTACGGCCTGGCCAGCGTTCTGCCGTCGAACGGGAACATGGAGGAAGGCCTGGCGGAGATTCGGGAAGCCCTGGCCCTGGATCCCCTGTCATCCGAGTTCAGTGGATGGGTCGCGCGGTTCCTTCTCTACTCCGGTCGGCTGGAAGAGGCCATCGAGCAGTGCCAGGAGACCATTCGACTGGACCCGCAGTACTACTACGCCCACGTGCGGATGGGGAACGCGCTCCTGGCCATGGGCAAACCCGAGGAGGCGCTGGCGGCCTTCCGTGAGCAGGCCACGCGCACGGGAGACGTGGTGTCCGTAAGGGCCTACGAGGCCCAGGCCCTGGCCGCGCTCGGGCGGGGAGATGAGGCCCGCGAGATTCTCCACGCGCTGGAGAACGAAGAGCGCTACGTGCGTCCCGAGTTCCTGGCCGGCGCCTATGGAGAACTGGGAGACCTGGACCGGGCGTTCGAGAAGCTGGACGAGGCCCTGGAAGCGCGTTCAGCCGGGCTGGTCTACCTGCATATCGACCCCGCGTATGACTCTCTCCACGACGACCCGCGGTTTGCCGATATCGTGAGTCGGGTGGGCCTGAAGTCGGGCTGACCGGAGAACAACGGCCCACGCCAGCTTCAGGGCCCGTGCCGTAAGTGCCACACCGATCATCAGGAGAAGTCCATGGAGCTGTGGTTGATCCTCCTCGTGCTCACGGTCATGGTCACGGGTGGCGTCTGGGGCTCTATCATTCTCTCGGGCCTGTTCAAGATGCGAGCGAACAAGCTTGCGGCGCCCGCCGACGATCCGCGCATTGGCCAATTGGAGGAAGACCACCTCCGGCTGGAAGCACAGGTCGCGCGACTCGAGGAGGAGATCGGCTTCTTTCGAGAACTCCGGAAACCCGAGACTTCGACTCAGCTCCCTGGCCCCGAGAAGGGCGATTCCGGTCCGGGTCCTGAGTTCAGCTGACAGACCCGGAGAAGAGATGCAGACACCCGCCGAGGTGGTTCAGAACCCGATGCACGCGCCTCGACGCTCGAGACGCTGCACGACCACTCGATCTGAGAGCTCGTATGCAACTTGAGCGAACCATGAGAAGCAGCGGAATCTGGATACGTGCTCTTGTCTCGAGTTTCCTTGTCGCGTTGTGCGCCGCCTGCTCGGGGACCGGCTCCCCTGACATCGCGTCAATCGTTGGACGATTGGACGCGGAACTTCCCGCGGTCATCTCACAAGGCAATGCTCCCTCAATCCAGGTAGCGGTCGTCGAGGGGGATCGGGTCATCTGGTCACGCGCTTTCGGGGAGAACGCCGGCGTGGACCGCGTCTATATGAACGCGTCGGTGCAGAAGGTGTTTACGGCGACCGCGGTCCTCCAGCTCGTCGAGAGAGGAGCAATCGAACTGGACGCAGATGTTGGCGAATACCTTCCATTCACGGTCCGACACCCGCTCTTCCTGGAGACTCCGGTGACGGTCCGAATGCTCCTGGCGCACAGGTCAGGACTGGATGCCCTCCCCTATCAGTTCGCATGGGATACTGAGTCCGCGTTCTCACCCGAGTACCGACCGCCGTGCCCGGACCACCTTCTGGCCATGTCACTCCAGGAGTTTTTGGTCGCATCGCTGACACCCGAGGGCACGAACTATGATCCGGAATCGTGGATGTTCGAGCCCGGTGAGAAATACCGCTACTCGGTGTCGGCGTACCCGCTCCTTCGCTACCTGATCGGTCAAGTGGCAGGGGCCTCCTACGAGGAGTACATGCGCCAAAACGTCTTCGCGCCACTGGGAATGACGAGCTCGGGTTTCAGCGCCGATGAGTTCGCGGGGCGCCATGCGATCCCATACACCCGTATTGACGGGAACAACGTCGAGATTCCGGTCTGGAACGGACAGGGCTCGATGATGCACACGACGGCGGCGGACATGGCGAGATTCATGCTCGCCCTGATGAACAATGGCCGATACGGCGACTATCAACTTCTGCGACCCGAGACAGTGGATCTGATGCAGCGAAGAACGACTCGTTTCAGGAGCCTGTTCAAGGGAGGCGAAGATCTCCCGCGCACAGGACACGGCCTGGGCCTTTTCCTGTTCCGTGGCGGCTGGGTTGGCTACGGTGGTTCGGCGCCGGGATTTCAGAGCCTCCTGCGCTACAACCCGTCAAGGCAAGTGGGATTCGTCATCATGGCGAACGTCAACGCCATCTTGAGCGGCGGCGAGAACTACGCATCGGCGAGGAGCGACATCTACGCGGTCCAGGACGCTGTCGCTTCGATCCAGGATCCGAGTTTCGGCATCCGTCGACGGGCCGCTGAGGCCGCGCTCCTGGGAGCACTCGGGACCTACTTCCTCGCGGTGGTGGTATGGGTGCGCCGGAGGCGGAGGCGCAGTCTTGGTTTAGCTTCATCATCCGCAGTATGATTACGGCGTGCAGTTATCTACGCGTTAGAACCTTGACCCGTATGCGATTCCTATCAAGGAGACCCCATGTCCGAGCCTGGCATTCCTCAGAAGGCACCCTACCCCGTCGATCTCGAGGAGGGAAAGAACTATGCCTGGTGCGCCTGCGGAGAGTCGTCCATTCAACCATTCTGTGATGGCTCGCACAAGGGAACCGGGCTAATGCCCAGAGTCTTTGCGGCAGAAGAAACGAAGACGGCCTACCTGTGCGGCTGCAAGCACACGGGGAACGGCCCATTCTGTGACGGAAGCCACGCAAACCTCGGCTGACGGTCTCGGATCCAACGCCTGAAGCGGCCGGAGCCATTCCTGGGTGAGAATCCCCTTAAGGGATGAAGCGGAGGGGCAGGGATTCGTCGTCGAGTCACGCAGTGACGAGACATTGAGCGAGTGAAACGAGCGAACTACCCGCAGGGTGAGAAATCCCTGCGGGGTTGGGTGGAGCGGAGGGGCAGGGATTCGAACCCTGAAGTCCGTGAGGACGCCGGTTTTCGAGACCGGTGCATTGCCGTTCTGCCACCCCTCCGAGGGGTCCTGCTCATTCGGGCCGTTTGTCATGGCGGGAAGCGACGCTCACGCTCGCTTCGACCCTGTCTGTCTTTAACTGGAAGGGTACGGACGGGGTGGGATTCGTTCTCGAGCCGCATCAGCGGCGAGAGCCCTTTGCAGACCTGCTGCAAAGGCACCGGTGAGAATCCCACCTGCCGACAGTTCTATACCACAAACGGACGGGGTGGGATTCGAACCCACGTGACACTTGTGATGTCAACACACTTTCCAGGCGTGCGCCTTCAGCCGCTCGGCCACCCGTCCAGGATTAAGCGGAGGAGCAGGGATTCGTCGTCGAGCCGCCTCCGCGGCGAGACCCTTTTGCAGCCCCGCTGCAAAAGTACCGGTGAGAATCCCGTCTTCCACCTTTCAATCTGCTCTAAGCGGAGGAGCAGGGATTCGTCCTCGAACCGCGTCAGCGGTGAGAGCCCTTTGCAGCGAAGCTGCGAAGGCACCCGGTGAGAATCCCGTGTTCGACCACCTTGTTCGTCTTCAGCGGAGGAGCAGGGATTCGAACCCTGGTGGGCCTTTTGGACCCAACGCCTTAGCAGGGCGCCGCCTTTAGCCACTCGGCCACTCCTCCGTCAGCGCCCGGAATGCCGTCTCCGGGGGCCAAACAAAAAGGCGAGCGCCTGGGCGCTCCCCTCGTTGCATCCTCAGTTGGCCCGCCAGGGTTCGAACCTGGACTCTCCTGATCCAGAGTCAGGCGTGTTGCCAATTACACCACGGGCCAATGCCGCCGTCCTGCAGCGGGCACCGATTATAGACGATTCACCGCATCGGATCAAGGTTCTTTCACACTGGTTTGCAGGGATCGTTCCATGCGGTGCGACGGGTGGCTGGAGCGGCGTGGGCCATGCTCGCGCCTACGGAGCAGCAGGATCAGTTCACTCCAGGAATACGCTGAGATGAGAGGCAGCGGGGCGACCCGGACCGCCAATCTGTGTCTCGCCCAGGGAAGCGCTGAGTAGTCCGCGGCAACCAGTCTCGCCAGCCGACTCGCGCGGTCCGTACTGTCGCGATTCCCGGGAACAGCCGGCAGATAAGCTACTCCGTCGCCTCCGTGAATCGCTGTAGCGATGGACGCGAGACGGTGCACCCTATCGCTCCCGGAGAAGACGGATACCAGCGCAGGCCTCGGCAGCGCCCCTATGGCCGTGAGGAACTCAACGCCCGGTGCCAGTCGAATGCTGGCGTGTGGCCCCACCTGATCGAGTTGATGCACTCGCACCGCCAGGCGGGAACGCAGCTCGGCCTCCAGCACCGCCCGCAGGTCGGCGTCAGCGCAATCCAATCCGACGTCTCGCGGCCCGTGAACGGTGACGACGGCCACCCCTGTATCCGGATGATTCAAGGGTGATCGCGTGTACACGCCACTCCCTGGCCGGGTGCGCGCGAGGCCCACCTGAACCAGGTCCCTGTATGCGGCAGCGACCGTATTGCGATGGAGTCCGAGCAGCTCTTCGGCGCGTCGAACGCTGGGAAGCCTTCGGCCGGGACCTATCTGCCCACCGAGGATGCGTGACTCGAGGTGGCCGACGAGCTGGCGGCGAAGCGAAATGCGGGATCCGCGATCCAGTGTGATGCCGTTGAGTATCATGACCGGCAGGATGCCCGGCTGGATCAAGCGTCCGTCAACGGCTCTCGAATCTGGCGGACGATCAGCGCGGCAAAACCGATGCAGGCGATCCCGACCACGACCTGGATGCCATACGTGCCCGGATAGCCGGTGCGGAAGAAGAATAGCGCCACGGCGCAGCCGGTGAAGGCCAGCGCGAGGACTCCCACGGCGACCCGGTTCGTCATCCAGGCCCGGTCGCCCATCAGGCGGAGCGAGATCATTCCGGAGAGCCAGCCGATCAGGGCCCCGGCCATCACATCCATCGGCCAGTGGGCCCCAACGACGACCCTCGACAGGGCGACGAGCGTCATGATGAGGAGCACCACCAGTCGCGGGCCCCACCCTTTCATGGCCGGCACCAGCGCCCCGGCCAGGGTAAGGGCGGCCGCGGCGTGCCCGGACGGCATCGCCTTGGCCCTGAGCTCCGGCCCGATGATGGTGATGGCGTCGGCCCCGAGCACCGCCGCAGGCCTGGGAAGAGCCAGCCACGGCTTCAGAGTGTGCGTCGCCACAGTCGTGACGATTGCTGCCACGAGCAAAGCCCACGCCCATTGAGGCCGGTACCAGAGGATCGGGAGGGCCAGGGCGAGCAGGACCAGGGCATCGCCGAAGACGGTGATCCCGGCCCACAGCTGCGGACCGGTCGCGGCGCTCCACCCGTTGAGGCGGTAGAACCAGGCTTCGTTCGTCCCGGTGGCCCACAGCAACAGGAAGGCCGCCGCAAAGGCCAGCGGGGGTGCCCAGCTCCAGGCCGCGTTTCCGAGGTTTCGATCGCTCATGGACGCCAAGCTAAACCGGGGCGCCCACCGCCCGACAGCCCGCCGGAACGACCCCTACTCAGACGGAATGCCCGTCACGAGGGGGTTCCCGTTGTAGCCTCGCAGCCGGTACACGAAGGCGTTCTTCACGTGCGCTCCCTCACGGTCGACCCGGATCGTGTCCGGCGGTTCGATCCATTCGAAAAGGCGGCCGAAGCTCTCCTCGGGGTCGGAATACCAGTTGCTGACCGCCACGTAGTACGCGTCGTCACCCAGTTCGAGCGGCGCGCGGCGCTGGTTGATCCACCAGTACTTGTGCACCGCATCCAGGGGCCCTGCCGCCAGCAGGCGACGCCCGAGCGGAGTAGCCACGTAGTAGTCGATGTGAGCGGCGGGAAACCACCGGAATGACATCAGCGGCGCTTCGGCCGACACGCGACCCGAGGCCACGTCCTGTGCCAGGATCCTCTCGACCCCGTCGCGTACCTGGTCCATCCCGAAGATGTCCATAGTGGGATCGCGCTGCCCCCGCCGGGTCTCCGGCTCTTCCCGCCCGTAACCCTGCGGGATGAACTGACTGGCCACGGTCACGGCAGCCAACGCGAGCACCACAAGTATCATCGCCGAGTTGAGGCGCCACGGCACGGCCGCGAAACCACGTTTCTCCGGACTGTCGAAACGTCCCGCCCAATACACGCCGGCCAGCCCGATCAGGGGCAGGTACGCCGGCCCCGTCCAGTGCGGCAGCGTGGATCGGAACAGCGAGAATCCGGTGAACACGATCCACAGCGGAAGCGCGTTCAGAAGCAGGATCCGAAGATCGGTGCGGTCCACCACCTGCGTCCCCCGCGCCACCGCGAACACCGCCGCAGCGATGAGGAACCAGGTCAGCGGATTCTGATACAGGATCTGCCCGCCGATCTCGGTACCCAGGTAGTCGAGCCGCAGAGACAGCCCCGGCGCCACCCTGCCGCTCTGGTAGGTGAACGAGATGAAGTCGTTCTTCAGGTTCCAGATCAGGATGGGGGAAGAGATCAGCGCGGCGAGCGCCATCGACCCGTACAGGGCCGGCTGTCGCAGCCAGCGCCGATCGTACAGCAGCACATACAGCACGGCCCCTGCGCCGATGAATACGCCCTGGTACTTGGAGAGGATCGCGAGACCGATGGCGACGCCAGCGAACAGGACCAGGCGGCTCTCACGCGAGCCGATCGTCTCACTCGGAAGCGCCTCCAGCAGAAGCCACAGGGCCAGGAGCCAGAACACCACCAGTGGAGCGTCGGGCAGAATAATGATCCCGGCCAGCACCGACCCGTACACGGCGGACGTGTGAAGAATGGCGGCGAACAGCCCCGCCCTCTCGCCCCCGAGCCGACGGCCGACCAGGTACATCAGCCACGTCGCGATCGCGGCGCTCACCACCGCCGCCAGGCGGATGAACACCTCGGAGTCGAATGTGAGGTTCAGCGTGAACAGCTGGATAACCCATCCGATCATCGGTGGGTGGTCGAAGTGGCTCCAATCCGGGAATGCGGCGTAGACCCAGTAGTAGACCTCGTCGTTGCCGAGCTCGGTGGCGAAGGTGAAGCGCAGCCGCACCAGCGTCGCGATCACGATCAGTCCGATGACGGCGCGGCGGGCGTACGGGTCGCTCCTGCTGGAGAGTGCCTCCAACTCGCTCAGCCCTTTCTGAGCGCGGCGAGCAGATCGTCTGCCGGCATCGTGTTGAGGACATCGGCCGGCTCCAGCCACGCCCGGCGAGCCTGCTCTACCCCGTAGGGCATCAGATCGAGATCGGCGATCGAGTGCGCGTCCGTGCTGATCACGATCTTCACGCCCCGTTTCTTCGCCGCCATCAGGTCGATGTCCCTGAGGTCCAGGCGGTGCGGGTGCGCGTTGAGCTCCATGGCCACGCCGCACTCGGCAGCGCAGGACAGGATCTCGTCCAGCGCGAAATCGAACGGATCGCGCCGGTTGATGATCCGGCCGGTGGGGTGCGCGACGATGTTGGCCAGCGGGTGCTGGATCGCCTTCAGCAGGCGCGCGGTCTGCTGAGCCGCCGGCAGATCGAACCTGGAGTGCACTGCGATCACCACCAGGTCGAGCTGCTCCAGCATCTCGTCCTCTGTGTCCAGCGTTCCGTCGGCCAGGATGTCCACTTCCTGGCTGCGGAGGAAGCGGATTTCCGGGTGCCGCGCCGCGACTTCGTCGATCTCCTTCCACTGCTCGCGCAGCTTGGCCGCGTCGAGCCCACCGGTCATAGCCAGGGCCTTGGAGTGGTCGGTAAGAGCCACGTACTCGTAGCCCTTCGCCGCACAGGCGGTAAGCATTTCCTCGATCGTGTTCTTTCCGTCAGACCAGGTGGAATGCATCTGCAGGTCGCCCCGCATGTCCTCCAGCTCGATCAGCGCCGGAAGGTCGCCCTTTTCCGCCGCCTCGAGTTCCCCGCGGTTGGTGCGTAGTTCGGGGGTGATCCAGGGGAGCCCCACGGCGGCATACACCTCTTCTTCCGTAGCGCCTGCCACTCGTTCGCCCAGATCACGGCCGGTGGTGCTCTCCTCTCCCTCCCCTGCCTCGGCCAGCTCGAACACCCCGTACTCCGACACGCTGAGCCCTCGCTGCAGGGCCAGCTTCCGCAGCTCGACGTTGTGCTCCTTGTTGCCGGTGAAGTAGACGAGGGCCGAGCCGTAGCTCTCCTCGGGCAGAATGCGAAGGTCCACCTGGAGATCGGAACTGAGGATCACGGTGCCGCGCGTATCGCCCGACTTCTCGACCGAACGTACCTGCGGATACGCCGTGAAGCGCTCCATCACCGGGCCCGGATCGGACGCGATCGCCAGCAGGTCGATGTCCCCCACCGTCTCCTGTCGCCGGCGGTAGCTTCCCGCCACTTCCAGGCGTGCCACTCGCTCGTCCTGCAGCATGTACTCGATCAGCGGCTGGATCAGCTCGTCGGCCGACGAGAGACGAAAGCGACCGGACCGCTTCTTGTGGCGCTCGATCGCCTCGAGGATCTTCTCCTCGCTCTTCTTTCCGAACCCTTCCAGCTCGGCGATCTGCCCCGCGCTGGCGGCGGCTTCCAGGTCGGCGAGCGTCGTGATGTCCAGCTCTTCCCACAGCTTCCGAACCTTCTTCGGCCCGACGCCCGGGAGGCGTGTCAACTCTACCAAAGCGCGCGGCACTGCCTTCGAAACCTCGTCCAGGATCGAGAGCCGTCCCGTAGTCACGAGCTCCGTGATGTGGGAAGCCATGTCCTTCCCGATCGCCGGCAGTTCGGTCAGGTCCTCGCCCTGCTCCACCATCTTCCGGATCGGGTCGGGGCTCTCCTGGATCGTGTAGACGGCGTTGCGGTAGGCCCGGATGCGGAATGGGTTCGTCTCGCCCTGGATCTCCAGCAGGGTCGCCATCTCCGTGAGAATGGCGGCAATCTCGATGTTCTCCATGGCTATTCTCCGCCTCCAGCCGCTGGCCGCTGCTCGCTCACTCGTCCACCTCCTCGAGCAGCTGCAGGAATCCGGCCTCGTCCAGCACCGTGACTCCGAGGTCATTGGCCTTGTCCAGCTTCGATCCCGGGTCTGCTCCGGCCACCACGTAGTCCGTCTTCTTGCTCACCGAGCCGGTGACCTTGGCCCCCAGTGCCTCGGCCCTCTTCTTCGCCTCACCCCGGCTCATGCTCTCCATGCCGCCGGTGAACACGAACGTCTTCCCCTCGAGCGCACCGCCGACCGGAGCGGTCTCCGCGGCCTGCACCTGCATCCGCTCTCTGAGACGGGCGATGTTCTCGGCGTTGTGGGGCTCGGCGAAGAACGCCACGATCCGCGCCGCCATGATCGGGCCCACGCCCTCCACGTCCGTCAGTGCGTCCTCATCCGCGGCCAGGATCGCATCCATGGTGCCGAAGTGACGGGCCAGGGAGCGGGACACGGCGCCGCCGACTTCCGGAATCCCGAGCGCCGCCAGGAAGCGGTGCAACTCCGGGTTCGAGGCGGCTTCGATCGCCGCGACCAGGTTGCCGGCCGACAGCTGCGCAAACCCTTCCAACTCCACCAGTTGCTCGACCGTCAGGTCCAGCAGGTCGGGCAGGCGTTCCACCAGGTCCTCGTCCACCAGGAGGCGCGCCGTCTCTTCTCCGAGGCCCTCGATGTCGAGCGCCCCGCGAGAGCCGAAGTACTGGATGCGTCCCTTGAGCTGCGCCCGGCACCCGAAGCTGTTCGGGCACACGGTGAACGGCCCGCGCTCCACCAGCTGCGTATCGCACGACGGACACACCCGGGGCATGCGGAAGGCGGGGCCGCGCTCGCGGTCCGCCTCCTCGACCCGTCCGAGAACCTGCGGGATGACGTCGCCCGCGCGCTGTATCCTGACCAGGTCCCCCGGCCGTACGTCCTTCCGGCCCAGTTCCTCACGGTTGTGTAGCGAGGCCCGGGTCACGGTGACGCCCCCGATGTTCACCGGCTCCATGATGGCCACCGGCGTGACCACGCCCGTCCGGCCCACGCTCGCGAGGATCCGGTCGATCCGTGTCTGTTCGACCCGGGGCGGGAACTTGAAGGCGAAGGCCCAGCGCGGGTGACGTGACGTGAAGCCGAGTTCGTCCCTGGCCTCGAGGTCGTCGAGCTTGATTACCACGCCATCGATCTCGAACGGCAGGTCTTCCCGTTCCGCGTCGATGCGGGCGTGGTAGGCGAGGATCTCTTCGGTATCCGCCGCACGCTCGGAATACTCGTTGACCAGGAACCCCCAGTCTCGCAGGGCCTGCAGAGTGTCCCACTGGGTCGACACGTCGAGTCCCGAGCTGGCGAGAACGTCGTAGGCGTAGGCCTCCAGCGGACGGGACGCGGTGATCCGCGCGTCGAGCTGGCGCAGCGACCCGGCTGCCGCGTTGCGCGGATTGGCGAACGGGGGCCGTTCTTCGGAAATCAATCGCTCGTTCAGGTCGTCGAAGGCGTCCACCCGGATGATGACCTCACCTCGTACCGCAAGAAGCTCGGGCACCGGCCGTGCGTCGTCCCGCAGCCTGAGCGGTATGGAGCGCACGGTGCGGGCGTTCTCGGTGATGCCCTCCCCGCGCAGCCCATCACCCCGGGTGGAAGCGCGCGCCAGGAGGCCATGCTCGTACACCAACTCGATCGACAGGCCGTCCAGCTTCGGCTCCACCACCCAGGCCAGGCGCGAGGGATTGTCGAGGCCACGCTCCACGCGGTCGGTGAACCGGCGCAGCGCCTCTTCGTCCTGGTCCGATTCGAGGCTGAGCATCGGCGCTTCGTGCTGGACCGACGGGAAGGAGCCCAGGGGCTCGCCCCCTACGCGCTGGGTGGGCGAATCCGCGGTGCGAAGGTCCGGGAAGAGGGCTTCCAGTCCCTGCAGCTCTCGAAACAGGACGTCGTACTCCGCGTCCGACAACTCCGGAGCGTCCAGCGCGTAGTACATGTGGTCGTGGTGACGGATCTGTTCTCGCAGCGCGTCGATCCGGTCCACAGCCGACTGTCGATTCATGGGCTTCGAGATCTCTTTCGGAACCGCGTCCGGGCGAGCGTGACGTTCACTTCCCACCCGGGTATGTTGTGCGAACTCTCTTAGCCGGCAGACGTAACCGGAGGCAAACGTGACAACTGGGCTCGAGTTCACGGAAGAGGTCGCCGCGGCGACCGACCACCTATATGAGAAGGTTAAAGGTAGCATCCCCCGCTTCGAATGGGAGATGCACGCCCCCCTGATCGTCGAGATCAACCGCATCAAGAAGGAACGGAACGCGGTGATCCTCGGCCACAACTACATGGTCCCCGAGATCTTCCACGGGGTGAGCGATTTCGTCGGAGATTCGCTGGGCCTTTCGATCATCGCCCGCGATTCGGACGCCGACGTCATCGTGTTCTGCGGCGTCCACTTCATGGCCGAGACCGCGAAGATCCTGAACCCTTCCCGCACGGTCCTGATCCCCGACGTAGAAGCCGGGTGCTCTCTTTCCGAGAGCATCACGCCGGAGGACGTGCGTCTGCTCAAGGAGCGGTACCCGGGCGTTCCGGTCGTCACGTATGTGAATACGCCGGCCTCGATCAAGGCCGAATCCGACATCTGCTGCACGTCGGCCAACGCGGTCGCCGTGGTCGAGTCGCTGGGCGTGGACCGGGTGATCTTCCTTCCCGACGAGTACCTGGGCCGCAACGTGGCCAACCAGACGGACGTGAGCGTGATCACGTGGGCCGGGCGCTGCATGGTGCACGAACAGTTCACGGTGGAAGAGATCCGGGCCTACCGCACCCAGTACCCGGACATCGAGGTGATCGCTCACCCCGAGTGCTCGCCCGAGGTCTGCGCCGAGTGCGACTTCGTGGGCTCGACGACCGCGATGATCGACTACCTGGACGAGGCGAAATCGAACCGGGTGATCATGGTCACCGAGTGCTCGATGTCGGACAACGTCGCCGAGGCGCATCCCGAGCTCGAGTTCGTGCGGCCGTGCACCATCTGCCCGCACATGAAGAAGATCACCCTCGAGAACACGCTTTCCTCGCTGCAGGAGATGAAGCACGAGATCTTCGTCGAGGAGGAGATGCGGCTCAAAGCCCTTCGATCGGTCGAGCGGATGCTAGAGATCGGACGAAAGGACTGATGAAGCGGGCCTTCGCGATCGGCTGGCCGTATCTGCTGGTCGTGCTTCACTCGGCCGTCTTCTCGGCCATCGCCATGTCACAGGTCGGTCTGCCGGAGGCTCTGAACGAAGCGGCTGCCCGGCCGAGCCCCCGTGTCGCATTCACGTTCGATGACCTGCCGTGGAACGGACCCGGCTATACGGACGCCGAGATCGCGGGACTGACCGACACCCTGCTCGCGACCCTGACCTCGAGAGGAGTCCCGGCCACGGGGCTCGTGACCTGTCGGGGGATCCGGGGCGGCGCGCCCTTCCTCCGGAGGTGGCTGGACGCCGGCATGGAGCTCGGCAACCACTCGACTACGCACCAGGATCTCAACCGGACCCCGGTGGACGAGTGGCTGGCCGACGTGGAGCGCTGCGACGAAGCGGTGAGCGCCGTCGTCGAGGGCCCAGTGCGGTGGTTCCGCTACCCGATGCTGCACCAGGGAGACGATCGATCGGTGCGCGACTCGGTTGCCCGCACTCTCGCGGGCTGGGGCTACTCCAACGCGCACGTCACGATCGACAACTCGGAGTGGCTGCTGGCCCGGGCGTACGACCTGGCGATGCAGGCCGGAGACGAGGCGGAGGCGGCGGCGATCATCGAGGCCTACCTGGCTCACCTGCGCGAGGCAGCGGCTCACTTCCGGGCCGCCGGCCGGGAGAAGTTCGGACGAGAGGTCGATCACGTGCTGCTGCTGCACGCCAACGCCATCGCGGCGCGTCACCTCGGGGACCTGATCGACGGGCTGGAAGCGGACGGTTTCACCATCGCTTCGCTGGAAGAAGTCCTGTCGGACCCGATCTACTCACGGGTGGACGAGTACGTGGGTCCGGTGGGGCTGTCGTGGATCTACCGGGCGGCGCCGCTCAGCCCCGACGACCCGTGGGACGACATCGCCGAGGCGGCCCTCAACGATCGGTTCCGCTGGCGCTGATTCTTCGGGGCGCGGCGGGCGCCAAATCAGCCCCCGACCGCGACCGCCCTCTCCCACACCGCATCGAACATTTCCCGCGTCAGCCGGCCGGTGAAGGTGTTCTGCTGGCTCGGGTGGTAGGAGCCGATCAGGGTGAGGTCCCGCAGCCCTGGCGACGTGCTCGCGCCGCCGCCGATCACCACCTCCGCTCCGTGCCCGAACCGGGGCTTCGGAGAGGGGACCTCGCAGCCCAGGTCTCGCAGAACGCGCAGTATGGAGTCCCACGCGAACCCGCCCAGGGCCACGATCGCCCGCAGCTCGGCCAGGGCCCGCACCTCCCGCTCGAGGTACGGCCGGCAGGATTCCCGTTCGGCCGGCGTCGGCTTGTTCGCGGGGGGCACGCAGCGCACCGCGGCCGTCAGCCAGGCGTTCGTCAGCTCCAGCCCGTCGTCCCGCCAGGTCGACTCGGGCCGCGTGGCCAGGCCAGCCCGATGAAGGGCGCCGAACAGCCATTCTCCCGAGCGATCGCCGGTGAACATTCGGCCCGTACGGTTGGCACCGTGCGCGCCGGGGGCGAGGCCGACGATCAGGATTCGGCCCGCCGGGTCTCCGAACGAGGGCACCGGTCGCCCCCAGTACTCGTCGGACGCGTAGGACGCCCGCTTCGTGCGGGCCACTTCCTCGCGCCACTCGACCAGGCGGTGACAACGCGTGCAGGCGACGACCTCCGAGTTGAGTCGCTCGAGGTCCGCGGAGCCGGACGAAACGGTCACGCGATCGGGAGCTCCACGTCGAGCTGCTCCTTGGGCGCGTCGAGCACGACCGAGGTGTTGGTTCCCTCGATGCCCGGCAGACCGAGCATGCTCTTGATCTCCCGGTTCATCTGCGACTCGTCGGCGAACCGGCCGATGACCATCACGTCGAACTCACCGGTGATCTCGTATACGTGCGTCAGGTGCGGGTGCTCGATCAACGACCGGATGACGACCGGAAGCGCTTCGCCCCGGGCCTTTATCCGGGTGATCGCCACGAGGCGCAGGCCAAGCGCCCGGTAGTCCACCATGGGCCGGTAGCCCTGTATCACGCCGCTCTCTTCGAGGTGCTTCAGGCGGTGCCCCACGGTGCTGGCCGCCACGCCCAGTTCCTCGGCCAGCTGGCGGTTGGACCGGCGTGCGTCCTTCTGCAGCGCCCGGATGAGCCGGATGTCCAGGTCTCGGTAGGTCACGGATTCTCCCCCGCCGCTCTATTGACTCCGGAAGCTCGTCCCGGAACTGTTGGCCGACGCGTTCAGTTGAGGAAACCACGGAGCTTCGGTCCGACGCGCGCCGGCGATTATTGGACACGCGTTGTGCCTCTTCCTGATTTTCTTCAAGTTTCGCGCTTCACACAAGTGAACGTCGGTCATTCGAACGAAAACCATGGGCAAACCATGAAATGGACCGCGTGCGTGCGTGCCGGGATCTTCGTCGCGTTGTTTCTTCCGATGCCGCTGCTGGCACAGGAGGAAGCGGCGAGCGATTCCGTCGATACCGGCCTGGATAACGAGTGGTTTCCGGGTGCATTCCTGGTCGCCCCCCTCCGCGCCGACCCGCTGGAGGTCCGCCTCGGGGGCGGGCTGTTCGCCACCGAGCGAGAGATCGACGACAGCATCGATGGCTCGAACATCGAGGCCCAGGTCGCGGTGGGCGTTCGAATCCCGGTGGTCCGCTTCCAGGAAGAGGCCAGGGGCCGTCCGGCGATCGAGCTTGGATTCGAAGTCGGCGTGTTCTCCCGCTTCTTCATGGAGTCGATCGAGAAGGAACAGATCAACACGGACTACCGGGTGGGCGTGCCGTTGGGCATCCAGTACGGGATGTGGGACTTCCGGATCACCCTGCAGCATATCAGTTCCCACTTCGGGGACGATTACGTGGACGACAATCCACAGGATGTCTTTCAGAGCTCGCGCGAGGGTTTCGAGCTGCTGGTCGGCGTGCGCCCCGGCTTCTGCGGCCGGGTCTACGTGGGAGGCGACCTCAACCTGGGACGCAGCGAGGACTTCACCGGCACGGGCCTGCCCGGCGATCCGGTCAACGTGTTCACCACTGTCGAGAAGTGGGCGTTCCGGTTCGGGGCCGAGTGGGATCCCAGCCAGTGGGGCGGCAAGAGCATCGCCCCGTTCGCAGCCGCCAACTTCGAGATCACGGAGTTCACCGAGCGCTTCGCCTCGCACGTGGTGGCCGGGGCCGCTTTCCGCATCAAGACGGTGCGGCTCCTGGTCAACGCGGAGTTCTTCGACGGCCCGTCGCCGATGGGTCAATTCCGCACGGTGGACGAACGCTGGATCGGAGCGAACCTGACCGTAGAACTGTGAGGCCTCGTGCGCGGGGCGCGAGCACAGCAACCAACTCTGCCGTTCGGAGGGCACATGACGAATCAGGACACGGATCGACTGGAGGCCAGGATCGCGGAGATGGAGAGGGCGCGGCGACGTGAACGCAGCCTTGGGCTGGGTGCCGTCCTAGCGGCGGCCGTTCTGGTTCTCGCCGCCTGGTCCCCCCTCGAGTCCCAGGCCGCGGGCCGGGTGGTCGAGATCAGCGCGGGGGCGAATCATACGTGCGCTCGCACCTCGGAAGGCGACGTCTACTGCTGGGGCTCGAACGAATTCGGTCAGCTCGGCACCGGCACCACGCGCTTCAACGACCCGACGGGCCGGGGGCGCTGCCTGTCACCTGACATCCAGCCAGGAACGTACGCGCCAGCCGAAAGCAGTCCGATGATCGACTGTGCCTCGCGGCCGGCGCGGGTAGCGATTCCTTAGAAGCCTGTTGAAGAACTGGAGGGGCCGCGCGAGTGGTGCTTGCGCGTCTCAGAGCAGGAACGACGACGAGTCGTAGCAGGGCTACGGCGGGGAGGAGAGACGAACTATCAGGCGCGCAACCACCACTCGCCCGGAGGGTTACGGCGGCACAGGGCCATCTCCTTCGTAGGTACGCCTCGGCGTAGCTTGGGCTATGCCTTCGGCGCACCGCCTCGGGTCTGTCCCTGTGGCGCTCGTAACGCGGGCCCCTCCAGTTCTTCAACAGGCTTCTAGTTCCGGGCCAGGATCTCTTCGAACAGGGAAATGGCTCGCGGGTCTCCCGTCTGGCCGAGCCAGAAGATGGAGGCCTGCACCAACTCGGGATCGTCGCCCTCGCGCGCCACCTTCATCAGGGCATCGAACCCGGCCCCATCCGGAAGCTGGGACAGGCCGAACAGTGCGGCTTCCTTGACCTCGGTGTCGCCGTCGGAGCGAACGATCTCTTCCAGTCCCTCCGTGGCCTCTTCCCCGGCCAGCTGCGCCAGCCAGAAGATGGCGCCCTCCCTCGTACCGGTGTCGAGACTCTCGTCCCGTCCCATCTCCAGGAGCTCCGGCCAGATCACCACGTCCGCGGCCAGGGAGGCCGCGCCGATCGCTTCATCACCGTGATCGCCGTCGATCCGCCGGGCCAGCGCCAGCAAGTAGTCCGCCGCTTCACGTGTGCCCACCGATCCGAGATCGGAGCGGGGTGCGTCACGGGACTCGCGCGTCGGTCCCACCCACATGTCGAAATCCACGATCCGGGAACCGGACTTCTCCAACTCGACCCGGATGGGACCGTCGTGGCAGCGCCAGTCGTCGTGGTCGTCGTCCTCGTCACCGTCGGAGTGAACGCTAATGTGGCGGCCATCGCCGCACACGCCTTCCCGGGCCTCGTAGCTGAAGCGCACACTTCCGTCGGGTGCAGCCTCCACCCTCCGGGCCAGGTCCCCTGCCTCCTGGGCCTCGCCGGCCGAGGGCACGAGCAGCCACGAAAAAACGGCGACGCCCGCTGAGAGCGCCGCCGCCAGGCCCACACCACCCCACTTCATCCTCTTGCCTGTCATCACCCTCACCTCATCGCATGGGCGGCCGCCCCATCCGGGACGACCGCCGCGCCATTTCGCTCTACTGGTCCAGGATCTCGAGCAGCACGTCCTGGGCCCGCGGATCGCCGGACTGGCCGATCCAGAAGATCGCGTGCTCGCGAAGCTCCGGGTCCTCTTCGCTGCGGGCGATCTCGAGCATCTTGTCGAACGCCGCTTCACTGTCGATCTGGGTCAGCGTGAACAGGATGTGCTGCTTCATCTCGATGTTGTCGCCGGCCGCGTCATACATCTGGCTCAGGACGCTGGCATCGACGTTGCCGGTCTGGCCAGCCATGAACAGGGCCATCTCGCGGACTTCGTCTTCCTCGTTCTCGTTCGAGAAGATCGAGAGCAACCAGTCTCCGTCTACGGCCCCCGGCATCTGCGTCAGCGCGAACAGGATCTGCTCCCGCACCTCGGGATCGCCCACGTCGTTGAACATCTGCTTCAGGAGCGCTGCGTTCTCGGGCGACGGATGCTGGGCGAGCCCGTGCACCGCCATCCCTCGAATCTCTGGGTCGACGTCCGACCGCGACGCGTAGTCCCTGAGAATCTGACCGGCCCTGGGATCGTCGGTCTGCCCGAGGGCAAACACGGCCTGCCCCTTCAGATCCTCGTCCAGGTTCGGATCCTCGAGGATCGAGATCGTGGCGTCGATGGCCCGCGGATCGTCGACCTGGGTGAGCCAGAAGGCCGCCTGCGCCTTCACGTCGGGCTCCGGGTCGTTCCGTACCACGTCCAGCATCAGGTCCAGCGTCTGGTCGGACTCGTGCTGGCCGAGGATGAACACGGCCTGCTCGCGGAGCTCCGCGGTCTCGGGGGTCCTATTCTGCAGGACCTTCGTGAGATACGGGATCGCTTTTTCGGGATCCGCCTGGATCAGGGCGTGCAGCGCCATGGCCTTGATGTCGGCCTCCTGCTGGTACTCCTGCTCCGCATGCTGGCGCTCGCGACTCACTTCGCGCTGCGAGTCACGCTCATGTTCCCGAGCGATCTCGACCTGCGCCATCTTTTCCGCCTCGCGGGCCAGGCTCTCGGCCGCCTGAGCATCCCCACGCCGGGCCAGCTCGCCCTCGATCCGGACCATCAACTCTTCGGCATCACCGCTCGAAGCCGCCTCCGGGTACCGGGACAGTTGTTCGTTCAGCTTGCGATAGGCCCGGTCGTAGTTGCTCCGGCCGCCCATCCGGTAATAGGCCAGGGCCTGGTAGTACAACGCCTCGGCCGAGTACTCGGGCTCTTCGTCGAGCGACTGCTCGAAGAGCTCGATCGCCTGGCGATACTGCGACTCGTTGAGCGCCCGGCGAGCCGCCCGGTAGATCGTGTCGGCCATCGCTTCCGCCTGGTAGGCGAGCTCGGACACCCGGGCCATTGCGACCTTGTCGTAGTCCTGCCCGTTCACGCGTCCCGGCAACAGCAGGACTGCCAGGCAGAGCAGAGCCCCCGATCCCATCGTCATCTTCCTTGACATTGTTCTCTCCTCTTCCTTGTGCGACTTACAGTCTCACCGTACCGGGCGAGGTCGCCTGGGCGGCCTTGAGCCGGAACAGCAACTGACTGGATTCCAGTCCTTCATCGATGATCTCTACTTCACTCGGATCGCTCGTCCTCAGCTGAACGATCTGCGCCAGCACCAGCTCCAGGTCGTTCAGCAACCTCCTGAGCTCCGGATCGTCACCGGCGGGCGAATCGAGCAACAGCCGGGTGTCCGTCAGGAGACGCTTCGACCAGGTCCCGATGTCCGCGTCGTTCAGCTGGTCCGAACGGGCGTCCACCCGGAACATCGTCAGGAACGTCTCGGTGCGGTTGAGGTGCCGCGCCGCGGCGAACCGGTACGAACGCGGCACCGCGTTGGCGGCTCCGTCCGGTGTCCCCCCGGGGGTCGCTCCGTCCACGGCTGCCGGTACTTCGGAGCTTCCTTCGGCTACGGTCGTGGCCTGGTCCGGACCCATCAGCGTTCCGCGCCCGAGGACCACGCCGATCACCAGCGCCGCCGCGACCGCCGCCCACCAGGGCTGGGGCCGGAAGCGCCGGATCGGTACCACGTCGGCGGCGCGTGCCGCCTGGATCACGGCCCACATGTCGTCGCGCGGTGTCTCGGGCGGCGTGTGGTACGACTCTCTGGCCACCTTCGCCACGCCCGCATCGAAGCGGTCCGTCACGGTCTCGCCCGACTCGGTGTCGTTCTGGTTCTGGTCGTTCATGCCACTACTTCCTCCGCGAAGTCCGCGAGTTCGACGCGGAGCTTCGCCCTGGCCCGTGAGAGCTGGGCCTTCGACGTACCGGTCGCGACGCCAAGTGCGCCCGCGATCTCGTCGTGCGTGTATCCCTCGATATCGTGCATCACGAAGACGGTCCGGTATCCGTCGGGCAGACCGTCGACGGCCTGCTGCAGTCGATCGCGCAGGTCCGGCTCGGCGCGGGGCTTTTCGCCCGCCACCGTCCTGGCCTTCTCGAGATCGATTTCCGACGTCCGGAACTTCTTCACTTTTCTCAACCCGTTCAGGACCACTGAGGTCGTCACCGTGTGCATCCACGTGGACAGGGCCGAATCGCCCCGAAACGTGTGCAGCTTGTTGAAGGCTCGAATGAAGGCTTCCTGCGTGAAGTCCTGGGCCAGGGCCTCGTCACCCGTCATCCGGTACGCGAGCCGGTAGACCCGGTCCACGTGGGCGTCGTACAGGGCGCGCTCTGCCGCGGGATCTCCCGCTCGCACCTTCGCCAGAAGCTGTGTGTCGTCCACTCGCTCGAGCTCTTCCTGTCGTCGCCCGTTCGGCTTCCACCGGGCCTTCCCCGGCGCCTTCAACTGATCGGACACGACCACCTCTGAAACGGTTGCGTCGTTTGTGGTCCCGCTCGCCGGTTCCTAACTTTGCGATTCGATCGAATCCGCGCAGCCTGTCGGTATCCCTTATGAATGGGTTTGATGAGCCTGATCCACGAACTCGAAGCGCTGCAGGCCGAGCGCGGACACCTGGATAAGGACGACCTGCGAGAGCTGGCCGTCCGACTCTCGGTGCCCCAGTACCGCCTGCAGGAGCTGGTCTCGTTCTATCCGCATTTCCGCACCACGCCGCCGGCTCCGATCGAGGTGGCGGTGTGTCGGGACATGAGCTGTCACCTGGCGGGGGCCGACGGGCTGGCGGACCGGTTGAAGGCGGCGCTGGCGGACCGGGACGACGTGGAGGTCGAAGAGGCTTCGTGTCTCGGATGCTGCGAGCGGGCCCCGGGAGTGCGGATCAACGGGGTGCCCGTGCGTGCCTCGAACCTCGACGCCCTGGTCCAGGTGATCCGCGAGGGCGGTCCGAAACGCGAGCTCAGGCCGCACCGGGCCTGGAAGACCGACCCGCACGGGGACGCCGAGAGCGCGTACGAGGGAATCCGCATGGCGCTCGCCCAGGCCGACCCTGACCAGGCCTCCCTCCAGATGATCGCCGATCTCGAGAAGAGCGGCCTGCGGGGAATGGGCGGCGCGGGCTTCCCCACCGGCCTCAAGTGGAAGCTGGTGCGCGCCGAAACTTCGACACCCAAGTACGTGGTATGCAACGCGGACGAGAGCGAACCCGGGACCTTCAAGGACCGGGTGATCCTGGAGGACCTCCCCTATCTCGTCATCGAGGGGATGATGCTGGCGGGCCTCGTGATCGGCGCATCTCGCGGCATCGTGTACCTGCGCCACGAATACGCGAGCGCCCGCGCCGCCCTCGAGGAAGAAATCGAGCGGGCCCGGAATATCGGCTGGTTGGGCGAGGACATCCTGGGCAGCGGATTCGACTTCGACGTGGACGTGTTCATTTCGCCGGGAGGGTACATCCTGGGCGAGGAAACTGCGCTGCTGGAGGCACTCGAGGACCGGCGCGGGGAGCCCCGCAACAAGCCGCCGTTCCCCGGGCAGAAGGGCCTGTACGGACTCCCCACCCTCATGAACAACGTCGAGACGTTCGCCCATGCCGCCGCGATCGCAGGAAAGGACGCGGACTGGTGGATGGGGCACGGGGTGAACGACTGCGCCGGTCTCAAGTTCGTCGCCGTGTCCGGTCACGTGGAGAATCCGGGCGTGTACGAGATCCCCATGGGGACTGCGGTAGCCGACCTGATCGAGATCGCGGGAGGAGTGAGCGGTGGCCGTCGGCTCAAGGCGTTCGCGCCGGGCGGAGCTTCTTCCCTCTTCCTGCCGCCGGACCGTGCCGACACGCCGATAGACTTCAAGGCCCTGGACGAGGCGGGCAGCATGATGGGCTCCGGCGCCCTGGTCGTGGTGGCCGAAGGCACCCCCCTCCTCCCGCTGGCCACCAACATCGTGCGCTTCTTCCGCAACGAGTCATGCGGGAAATGCGTGCCGTGCAGGGACGGGACCCAGAAGGCGACTGCCCTTCTGGAGCGGGCGCAGGCCACCGGCGAAGCGATCGACATGGAGGTCATCGACCGGCTCAACCTCCTGCTTACCGAGACCTCGATCTGCGGCCTGGGATACGTGGCGCTCAATCCGCTGATCTCGGTGGCGAAGTACTGGCCCGAGGAAGTACCGGGAGCCCGAAACGGAGGTGGCGCGTGAAGATCCGCTGGTTCGTCATCACGTGGGGTGTTCTGGTCATGTGCTTCGGGGCCTGGGCGATGGTACAGCCCCTCAGCCTCACGCAGATTGCCGATCTGTTTCTCACCAGGGGCGGCCTGTGGGCAGCCGTGGCGCTGCGGGTGGCGTTCGGAGTTCTGCTGTGGATGAGCGCGCCCGTCTCGCGCACGCCCCGCACCCTGCGGGTGCTCGGCGCGCTGTTCGTTCTCGGAGGGCTCGCCCTGCCCGTGATGGGCCTGGAGCGCCTGCAGGGGATCGCGGCGTGGGGGGCTGGCCAGGACGGCAGTGTGTTGCGTGTCGTCGCCCTGATGGCGGTCGGCCTGGGGGTATTCATCGTTTGGTCGATGTGGCCTCGGAAGAGCGAAGTATGAGCGACCCGGTTGCGACGGCTACGGCCATTCGACTCACTGTCGACGGTCGCGAGGTCGAGGTTCCCGCTGGCACCACGATCTGGGAGGCCGCTCGCGCTGCCGGCGTCGAGATCCCGGTCCTGTGCCACGATCCCCGCCTCCCGCCGGTCGGCGTGTGCCGGGTCTGCCTGGTGGACGTGGGCGAGAAGAAGCTGGCGGCTTCGTGCGTGCGCGAGGCCTCCGATGGAATGGCCGTAACCACGCGAAACGAGAAGATCGACGCCTGCCGGAAGGGGCTTGCGGAACTTCTGCTCTCGGATTATCCCGCGGATGCCGAGTCTGATTCGAAGACGCAGAGCGACGAACTTCTGGCCCTGGCCGCCGAGTATGGGGTGGAGTGGCCCCCCGCTGAATCGAACGGGGATCGCACGGCGACGGTCGCCGGCATTCCTTCGGGCAGCGGTCGCCCGATCGACGATTCCTCGCCCGTCATCCGGGTCGATCACCAGGCCTGCATCCTGTGTGACCGCTGCATCCGGGCCTGCGATGACGTGCAGGTGAACGCGGTGATCGGCCGCACCGGCAAGGGCTATACGACCCGCATCGGGTTCGATCTCGACGACGAGATGGGCGTCAGCACCTGTGTGTCGTGCGGCGAGTGCGAGAAGGTCTGTCCGACGGGTGCTCTCTCCCTGGTCCAACTCGTGGACCATCTGATGACCCCCGCCGCCAGGCCGCGCTCCGAGCTCAAGCAGGTGGACTCGGTGTGCCCGTACTGCGGGGTAGGCTGCGCGCTCACGTACCACGTGGACGAGGACCAGAACCGCGTCTTGTACGCGGACGGACGGGCCAGCCCGGTGAACGAGGAACGCCTGTGCGTGAAGGGGCGCTACGGCTACGACTACACGCACCACGCGCAGCGACTGACCGTGCCGCTGATCCGCCGCGAGGGCTCTTATCCGAAAGGGCCGCTGTCGCCGGAGGTCGGCGAATCGGATCAGAAGAAGCACCGGCGCCCCGGTGGACTGGTGGACTACGAGCACGTGCTGCCGCACTTCCGCGAGGCCACGTGGGAGGAAGCCCTAGAGCTGGCGGGTCGCCGCCTTCGTGAGATCAAGGAACAGCACGGCTCTTCGGCCATGGCGGGCTTCGGGAGCGCCAAGTGCAGCAACGAGGAAGCCTACCTGTTCCAGAAGCTGATCCGGGCTGGTTTCGGGACGAACAACATCGACCACTGCACCCGGCTGTGTCATGCGTCTTCCGTCGCCGCTCTGCTCGAGGGGATCGGTTCGGGCGCGGTCACGAACGTGTTCGGCGACGTGGAAAACGCCGAGGTCGCTCTCATCACGGGTTCCAACACCACCGCCAATCACCCGGTGGCCGCCACCTTCATGAAGCAGGCGGCCAGGGAAGGAAAGACGAAGATCATCGTGGTCGAGCCGCGCCGCATCGACATGGCCGACCACGCGGAGATGTTCGTCCAGATTCGATCGGGCACGGACGTCGCTTTCTACAACGCGGTGATGCACGTCCTGGTCGAGGAGGACCTGGTCGATCACGAGTTCATCCGGAAGCGGACTCGCGACTTCGAGGCCCTGAAAGCGCTGGTGGAGAAATACGACCCGGAGATGGCGTCGGAGATCTGCGGCGTCCCGGCCGATGACATCCGCCGGGTCGCCCGCCTGTTCGGCGAAGCGAAGACGGCGATGGTGTTCTGGGGCATGGGTATCTCCCAGAGTGTGTATGGAACGGACAACTCCCGCTGCCTCATCGCCCTGATGATGATGACGGGGAACGTCGGAAAGCCGGGCACAGGCCTCCATCCGCTGCGCGGCCAGAACAACGTTCAGGGCGCGTCGGACGCCGGTCTCATTCCGATCGTGTACCCGGACTACCAGAGCGTGCAGGATCCCGAGGTGCGGGCGAAGTTCGAGGCCGCCTGGGGCGTGGACCTGGATCCAAACCCTGGGCTCACGGTGGTCGAGATCATGGGACAGGCTCTGTCTGGCGACATCAAGGGCATGTACATGATGGGTGAGAACCCGTTCCTGTCCGACCCCAACGTGAACAAGGTCCGGAAGGCCCTCGCCAACCTCGACTTCCTGGTGGTGCAGGACATCTTCCTCACCGAGACGGCCGAGTTCGCCGACGTCATCCTGCCGGCCACCACGCACCTCGAGAAGGTCGGCACGTATACCAACACCGATCGCCGCGTACAGGTGGGTCGGAGGGCGCTCCATCCACCCGGATCGGCGCGCGAGGACTGGAAGATCGTGTCGGAGCTTTCGACGGCTTTCGGCTACCCGATGCGGTATGACTCTCCATCGGACGTGTTCGACGAGATGACGTCCCTGGCGCCGTCCTACGCGGGCCTCACGCACGAGAACCTGGGACAGACCGGGAAGCTGTGGCCGTGCCCCGACCTCGCGACGGACGGCATCCAGGTCCTGTTCGGCGATGGGTTCCCGACCCCCGACGGCCTGGGGCGTTTCGTCCCCGCGGAATTCTCGCCGGCCGCCGAGCCGCCCGACGCAGAGTATCCGTTCATCCTGAACACGGGTCGACTGCTCGAACACTGGCATACGGGCACGATGACCCGGCGTTCGCGGGCCCTGCACGCCATCGCTCCTGACGCGAGCGTCGAGATACACCCCGACGACCTGGCGGCTCTCGGTGTGCGGAATGGAGGCAGGGTCCACGTGGCTTCGCGGCGTGGATCGATAACGCTCACTGCGCAGGCCGCGAGCAATCTGCTGCCCGGCAGCGTGTTCATCCCGTTCCACTTCCGGGAGGCGGCGGCCAACGTCCTCACCTACGACGCGCTCGACCCCTACGGGAAGATCCCGGGTTTCAAGTTCTGCGCGGTGCGGGTGGAAGCGGCGGACTAGCGGGTTACGCCGGTCGGTTGCCTTCGCGGGAGCCGGTACCGTCCACCGGAAGGACGACGCGGAACGTTGCGCCCTTACCTTCCTCGCTGGACGCGGTGATCGTGCCGCCATGTCGAGTCACGACCTCCTTGGCGATCGCCAGACCCAGGCCCGATCCGGAGGCACGCTTCCCGCTGCTCGTCTGATAGTAGCGATCGAATATTCGGTCGAGTTCCGTCGTATCGATTCCCAGTCCCGTGTCAGAGACGTGAAACTCCAGACGACCCCCGGAGCCTTTGGCCAGCACCGTGACCGTATCCCCCGTATCGCTGAACTTGAAGGCGTTGGCCAGCAAGTTCCCAAGCAGTTCGTTTCGCAGCCTGTCCTCGTCGCCGAGGATCGTCGCCGGCGCGGAGGGATCCGTTACGACCCGGAATTCAATGTTGCGCTGCCGCGCGAGCGCCTCGAACGAACGCTGCACGCCGAGAAGGAGGTCGGCGAGGTACAGCGGCTGTATGCGGACGGTGAATGCCTGCGCCTCCACCCGGCTCAAGTCCACCAGCTGTCTAACCTGAATGCTCAGCGCGTCTACCTGCTCACGGATACCGCGCACCGCGTCCGCCTGCCCCTCGGGAAGCTTACCGTAGACCCCATCCTCGAGCATCTCGGCATACCCGCCGATCACGTTGATCGGTGTCTTCAGATTATGGCTCGTCTTGCTGACGAATTCTGCCTTCAGGCGATTCAACTCCGAAAGTTGGGTCGTCATCGAGAGAAAGGAGCGAGCCAGGTCGCCAAGCTCGTCCTTGCGGCCAGATTCGACCACGGCGTCCCCGTCGAATTTGCCCTCAGCGACTTGTGACATCGCGGTCCGGAGTCGCTCGAGGGGACGTGTCAGCACCTGTGTGGTGCTGAGCCCGATGAACAAAGCGAGGGCGAGGGCCCCCGCGAGTGCGATAAGCGTCGACGTGGCGGCGCCGGATGCGATGGTCTCGGCTCTGATCGTCGCCTCGGCGCTTTGCCTGTCGATCGCGCTGGCCATGAGGCTGATCGCGACGTCAGCTTCGCCGAATAGATTCCGGGCTTCCCCGAAGTACTGGCTGGCTTCGGCTGTGGCACCGGCCTGCAGCAACCGATCGATCTCGTACGCCGCTCCGTCCAGTTCGGTCAACTTCAGTCCGAGCGGCAGGCTCGAGAGTCCATAACCGGGGTTCGTCGCCGTTCGGTAGCTCTCCCGAGCGTCGAGGAGCGCTTGGAACATCTCGGTCCGCGCTGCGGAATCCCCGGTGATGATGTAGCTGCGCTGCAGCCGGTCTGCTTCCGCGAGGGACGTTCGAAGTTCTCCGACTGCGGCCCTCGACGCCGCATGGCGGTCGTGCAACTCGAATGCGATGTCTCGAACCGCCTGCAAGCGCCCGAAGCTGTACAGGGCGGGACCGACAAGGAGTATCGCGATGCCTACCACAGAGGCGAGAAGGCGCACGCGCACCGTGAGGTGCGGAAGCCCGGTTGCCGGCAGTCCGCTCATGGCCGCAGGGTCTCACGGACGCGGGCCAGCTCCGCCTCGAGAGCTTCTACGGAGCGCTGCAAATCCGCCACGCGACTCGCCAAGGACTGCGACGGCAGCTCCGGAAAGTTCACCGGCCCCCGGTCCGTGGGAGAAGGGGGGCCGCTCCGGCATTCCTTGGGGAACTCGTCTGGCTCGCCAGATGGCAGAATCGACAGACTCTCATCGAGATTGCCCCCGACGTCGAGCGAGACCAGGTACGCGGAAGTCACGAGCTGCTCGGCCTCGGGAGTCCGGTACGGCTGACTCAAGTAGGCATGCGACAGACTGGCAGCGAGATCCAGATCGGGGTTCCGCGGGTCCAGGGCATCCGCGATCAACGCGAGCACCGCCCGTTCTCCCAGTGCCGTCGTGCCGCAGATTTCCATCACCTGTGCGAGACTGGCTCGGCCGGCCACGGGATCACCGGCCCCTAGATCGGTCAGGGCCGCGGCGTACGTGTCGGAAGGTGGCAGTCCCTCCCATTGGGGCGATGCAGATGCGCAGCCACCAAGGGAGCCCATGACACCGAGCATAGCGATTCTTGCTCCCAGCAAGCGCGTTCTCATTCCATCTCCCCGAGCGACTCGGACGTTTGGGAAGTCGTCGACTGCCCGTGCAGGCGCAGGAACACTTCAGCCACTCGGGGATCGAACTTTGTCCCCGCCAGCCGCTCGATCTCGTCGAGCGCTTCCTCTTTGGTCCAGGCTCGCTTGTAGGGGCGGGCGTGACACAGAGAATCGAATACGTCGACGATGCTGACGATGCGGGCGGACAGAGGGATTTCCTCCCCGCTCAGGCCGGCAGGATAGCCATTTCCGTCCCAGCTCTCATGATGACTGAGCGCGATTTCTTCGGCCATGAGAAGCATGGGAAAGCGGCTTCCCGAGAGGATGCTCGCGCCCACGACAGGGTGTTCCTTCACCGTTTCCATCTCCGCATCCGTCAGCGAGCCCTCCTTGAGGAGAATGCTGTCCGGCATGGCGATCTTGCCGATGTCGTGCAAGGGCGCCGCCCGCCGGATGTCCTCGACATCCTCGGGGGGGAGTCCCAGGGCCAGCGCGAGTTCCGCGGATTCGCGCCCGACCCGTTGCGTGTGCTCTCCCGTGGCGTCATCCCGGTATTCGGCGGCCAGGGCCAGGCGCTCGAGTATTTCCAGGCGGGCCTCCTCGAGCTGCGCCGTGCGGGCCGCAACCCGGTCTTCCAGGCGTTCGGCGTATCTCTGCAACTCGAGCTGCAGGAAGCGAGTGTGGAGCAGGTTCCCAACGCGAAGCCTTACCTCGACGGGACTGACCGGTTTCGACAGGAAGTCGCGCGCTCCGCTCGACAGAGCCTTCCGCTTCGCATCTCGATCGTCATCGGAGGTGATGATCATGACGGGACGATAATCGAAATCGACCAGCGAGTGCCGCAGCCGTTCCAGCACCTCGAAGCCATTGACCCCGGGCATCATCAGATCCAGGAGCACGAGATCGGGTGGCAGAACGCGGCATGACTCAAGGAATTCAAGGGGATCGGTATGGCCTGAAATGTTGACATACCCATCCATCTGCAGGATTCGCTGCAGAAGTTCAACGTTCGCCGTCTCATCATCAACAACGGCTATCTTCGCATCATGAAAGAACTTGGCTTCCATATCCTTCGGCTCGCGGATGCACTCGTTTCGCCCATCCGCGATACACGCGGTGGGGGCGACCACGAGGATGAAGGGCAGGTTCCGGACCGAAGCCCTGGAAACGGCGGGATTGACACCATCGTCGGTGTTTAGGTAGCCTCGATAGCGCTTCCGCGGGCTGGCGGAAGCGGCTTTCGCAGAATCTGTCGAGTAAGCGGTGCTCCGAGGTGCCGACTCTCAATAGCTCAAAACGATGTCCCGGACGCCGCGTTTGGCGGCGTTCCACTGATGCCGGCGCTGCCGTGACCCTCGGGTTGGCGCCGCCGGCCCGTGCCCATCCGCAAGGAGGAAGAATGCTACGTCGTTTCATGATGTTCACCATCGCTGCCGGCCTTATCTGGCCCGGCGCCGGAGTCGCGCAGGAAGAGATGGCTGAGGAGGCTCCGCTCCCCATGCTCATGATCAGCTCCTGGAAGTGCGACTTCGGCGACGTGGGCGCGATCGGCGCCGACTGGGAAGCGGGCGGAGTGGCCGCTGCTCAGGCCGCGATCGATGCCGGACACTGGGCATCCGCCGGCGTCTATTACCACGACTGGGCCGACGAATGGAACATCAACTTCTGGGCCGTCGGCGAGAACGAGGCTCACCTGATCGAGGGCCAGGCGGCCAGCAACGCCGCGTACGAGGCGGCAGCCGGTGAGGATGGAGGCCTCGACCTGTGGAAGCATTGCAGCGAGCACACGGACGGTTTCTACCAGCTCGCGCAGAGCACGGAGACCGACGCCGAGGTCCCAGGCCCGGCAATGGCCATGAGCTCCTGGAAGTGCACCGACGTCGGCCAGGTATGGCAGGATTGGAACTCCTACACGCTCGCCAGGGCGCAGGCCGTGGTGGACGCCGGGCAGTGGAGCGACGCGGGCATGTTCGTTCACGCCTGGGCCGGTGCATGGAACGTGAACTTCTACTACATGGGTGAGGACATTCCGGCCATTCTCGAGGGCTGGGACGCGTTCGTTGGCTCCATGGGCGATGACGCCCCGGACATCACCGAGGTCTGCAGCGAGCACAAGGACGGCTTCTACCAGTTCGGCACGACGGCCACGGGAATGGGCGACGCCGCTGCGGGTGACTGATCGCAGAACACGCAGCGCGGCGCCAACCGCGATGTGAAGCCCAACGCAGAAGGGGCGGCCTCGTTTGGCC
>JBATJK010000035.1:0-1788 GCA_049668445.1 Gemmatimonadota bacterium | reverse complement strand
CCTACAGGCGCCGAGAGCACCTGCCCGATGGACCCTTGAGGCCATGCCCCGCCTTACAATGCGACCCTTTCCCCTTGACGACCCCGATGGGATCTTTGTGTCCCCCGTAGGTAACCCGAAAGAATTCATCACCATCCCGCAGGTGCCCGGGGCTCAACCTCCGAACGGACAGGACCCGCCGAACGGTCCGCCCGGGGACGACCCCAACGAACCGTCTGACCCGCCAAGGGGCCCCAACGGGTCCCCACAGGGATCGAATGATGGCACGGGTACCGATAATAACGGTGGTACGGGGTTGAATAACACCCAGACCTCCGGCTCCTCGGCAAATAGCCCTTCTAGCACCTCGCCTGTAACGACGGCGCAATTCCTGCAGGAGGCCGCCGAAACCCAACGTATGATTATGGAAGGGACTGCCACGGAAGAAGAGACCGCCCAGTTCTATCGCGCCATCGAGAACGACGACCTTCCATTGCATCTATTACCATCCGTCCCTCCACGTAGGAGCCCGCGTAAGCCTAAGGCCCCGGCCGCTCCCAAACAGACTCCCCCAAAGAAGCCCAAACAGCCTAAGAATAAGAACCGTGTCTCGTTCGAGGACGACCCCTTGACCTCTCAGCCTAGTACGTCCGCTAACGGGTCCGGCACAATCCCTTCCGCGTCCGCTACCAACCCCGTCGTGCGCATAAGCGACCTCGACCCTCAGGCCGCCGTTATGGACCAGGCGTTCCGAATTAGCCGCCAGCAAGGCGTCGTGGACAACTTGCAACGCGAGCTGAGACGAACCCTCAAGGGGTCGGGTCGAACAAAGGTTCTGGAACGCCTCTCGGAGGCGCAACAGGCCCTTCTCGCCGCCAAAAGGACGCCACCTAAGGATCGTGGCTTCTCCCCGCCCATAACCGTAGCCGCCGAAAACGCAAAGGCCGCTAAGGGGCTATCCAGTGCCGCCAAGCGTGAGGCCAAGGCCGCTAAGAAGGCCCAGGAGGCCCTATTGAAGAAACAGGTGCACTCGCTGATGGTCCAAAAGTTCGTGCAGCAACTTGAGGCCCTCGGTTTGCCGTCCGATACCGATTCCGAATACGTGACCAGTGACTCCGACGGGGAGACCCCGGAGATCACCATCAACCCGACTCCCGGCTCGCCCATAGCTCACTCGCTTAGCGTGATGGAGCCCCTCTCCAGCGATGCTGCTACGGACACCCCGCTCTACGACATCCCGTTTGCCCACACCCTCCTAGCGGAGGACCGTCCCCCGAAACGACCCGAGGACTTCCTAGGAAGTGTCGAAGGTCCCAGCAACCGCCGAGCCGTAGGTTTCCCGCTCCGCGCCACGCAGGACTGCGTCGTCCCAGGGCGAACGCAGTGCACCGTCCCCGTATCTTTTGAGGAGAATGCCGTCCGCCCCGCCTGCGATTACGTCGTCGAGCTGCCCGATAAGCAGGTCGCTCAAGCCGGAATTCGAACCGCTAAGGCCCTAGTTGACGGGTCTAAGCAGAAGACCCAGATAGCCCTCATTAATGCCTGCCTGCACACTGCCCGTGTGTCCGCCGGATCTATTGTAGGCTGGGCCTTTCCCCTCGAAGAGACCGACGAAGTGCTCCCCTGCCTCAACGACAAGGGTAAGCAGGACCACATGCCCCTCCGCCCGCGCTCGCACCGCCTTCAGAAGCAAGCCGCCGCGCGCTCCGGTAAGAACAATGTGGTAGATATCGCCGCCGTCCACTCAATCGCCATTGAGGACCCCGAGTTCGTCGAAGACGACTTCCTTCCCCCGCGCATGAGTTCCGA
>JBATJK010000034.1:0-4541 GCA_049668445.1 Gemmatimonadota bacterium | reverse complement strand
ATTCGGTGATGCGATTGGAGGCGGATTGTGAGCCGCGTGACGTGATCGCCAACCGGCTCGACCCGTGGCACGGGGTCTACTATCACCCGCACACGTTCAAGCGCCTCAAGGTGATCGGGGTCGAAGGAGGCCGTCTGCTGGTCCGCGTGGTATACGGGATGACCGACCGGCTCGGGATCGAAGTGGACGCCACCTTCCACTGCCCCGACCCCCGAACGATCACCATGACGATCGTCGGTGGCGAAGGGACCGGCTCGGTGGTCGAGACCCACGCCACCCCGCTTCGAACGGGCCGATCGGCGATCATCGAGGCTACGCTGGCCACGTCGGATCGGCCCGGGTTCCATAAGGCGATCCGGGTGGCGGGTCTCATCCGGCCCTTCATCCGCAAGTCGCAGCGGAAGTTGTGGGTGGAAGACGCCGCGTACGCCGAACGCCGCTATGCCCTGCGCACCGGACAGGCGCCGGCGGCCGGGCGTGCGCTCTCAGCGCCGGCGGGCGAGGGGTCCGAGCAGGGGCACTGACCAGATCGGTTCCGGCTGCACGTCCCAGCTAGTCAGAAGGTGGTTGGCAGCCATGAAGCCGGACGCCGTAGCGCGTTCCATGAGCGCCGTGGGAAAAGGCAGTCGCACGTAGTCTCCTGCCAGCGCCATTCCTTCCGCCGGAGTCTCGACACCCGGTCGTCCCGCGTTGCCTCCCGGCGGAAAGGCGGGGCAGTCGCGGTCGACCCGAAACACCTCGTGCACAACACCGGCATCCCGGGTTTCCGGATACAGGTCGTGCAGACCCTCGAGCATGCTCTGGCGGAGTTCCGACTCGCGGACGTCCTCGGGCACCGCGTAAGCGTGGAGTTCCACCACCGAGCCTTCGGTCGAGCGGGCCCATCGACGGCTTTCCTCTTCGAACGTCTCGTATACGGAGATGTTGTCCAGGAGAGGGTACCCGGCGGTACCAACGAACGGGTGACGGTTCTGATCCACGGGCCGGTCGAGCCACATGCGCCACACGGCGAACGGAAGGGTCAGGCTGAGGTCTGCCACGCTCCGCCTCCACGCGGAGTCGGCGAGGCCCGGTGAACTGCCGGCGATCGCCTGCAGGCCCGGCACGGCTACGGCCAGCACGACCATGTCCGCAACCATCGATTCGGCCGGCTCTCCGCTCGTGCCTCGACAGACGACTCTCCACCGGCCTTCGTCCTCCGGGGCGATCGACTCTGATTCCACGCCGAGCCTGAACGTCACGCCCAACCCCTCCAGGTAAGCCCGGAACGGGGTCCACAGTGAGGCTTCGAATTCGTCGTCCAGCACGTCGAACACCAGGCCCTCGGGATTCGCCATGAAATAGAAATGGAACATCATCAACAGGTCGGCGGCGGACATCTGTTCTTCGGGATTGAAGAAGGAATGCGAGAACACGTCGAACATCATGCGCCGTGCCGCGGGCGGGAAGCGGAGCGAATCGAGGTACTCCCGGGCCGTGGTCCCGTCGTGCCGTTCGTAGGTACGCTCGGGGTCGAACCGGAGCATGTCCAGCGCCGCGAGTCCGTTGACCTTCAGCAGGTCTCGGTATCTGAATGTGTCGGCCCGCCGGACGAGCGAGACGATGTTCCACGGAGGCCGGGTCGGAAGGTCTTCGAACGATTGAACCGCGCCGCCGGGAGCCAATACCGGGTAGTCGTGCAGGCGAACGAGCCGCTTCAGGTCCGGGTCTACCCGCCGGAGCAGCTCCCTCAGGTTGTAGTACTGGCGGAAGAAAGCATGGAATCCGCGTTCCATCCGAAGCTCCGAGCCGTCCGGCAGCGTCTCGATCCACGTGCGTAGCCGGCCGCCCAGTGCTTCCTCGCGTTCCACGAGAGTGACCTCGACTCCCCGCTCGGCCAGGACGCACGCCGCCGCGACGCCTGCCAGGCCGCCGCCCACCACCACGGCCCTGGTCCCTTCCGGTGCCCGGTCCCGGTTCCCCGGCCGCTGTGGAACCGGCTGCCGGCCGTCTCGCCGGCGGGTCACGTTGTCATCCTCGGCCGCCGGGCTAGAAAGGAATGCACGATTCCACGTTGCCAACCGTCCATCGGCTCGGTCCTCACATCCGTGAATCCGGCCCGAAACAGACGCTCCTCGAACGCCTTGACTCCGTCGAAGTCGAGCACGCTGTGCCTCAGGTAGCGGTAGAGCCGGGTCGTACCCGACGTCAGGAATCCCCCTGGAATGATCACCCCGAGGGACACGGCGTGCCAGGTTGCACGCGCGGTCGCGGTGTCGGCTATCGAGTACTCGTGGAAGCAGATCGTGCCTCCGGGCCGCAGAAGATCGATCAGGTTGGCCAGGCACCGGTCGGGCTCGGACATGTTTCGTATCCCGTAGGCCATGAGGATTGCGTCGAACGGGCCTTCGATCCCGGACGCGGCGGGATCCATGGCGTCGGCCTTGATCAACTGAACCCGGTCTTCGGGCAGCCGGCGACGAGCTTCGGCCAGCATGCCCGGTGAGCCGTCCGCAGCGACCACCTGCGCGCTCGGGTGCTCGGCCAGGATCGCCCGCGTCGACGCCCCCGTTCCGCAGCACAGGTCGAGAATCCTCGAGTCGGCAGTGACACCCAGCCGGGAAGCGCTGAGCCTGAGATGGCGTCGATATCCCGGGTTCAGCCCCGTGAGAAACTCGTAGCTGCGAGCCACACGGTCGAACTCAACGGGCACGTCCGGTTTGGCGAGCGGCATCAGTGCTTCATCCCCACGACCCGATACCGACCGGGCCCCGCGTCCCACCGAAGGTACACCGTGGCCGGGCGCCCCTCGAGGCGCTCGCGCCCTGTGACCGTGATCTCGAGCGTGGCCAGGCTTCCGTCCGCGGCCCCGGGCCCACCCGTCGGTGCGTTCGAGTCGGACGGCGGCCGCACCGCCAGGAGCTGGCGAACCCCCGGGCCTGCTCTCGAAGCGCCCCCCCACTCACGCTCCAGCGCTCCGTGTCGCAGCTGCCAGTCGTAGGAGATCCCATCCGCGGTCCAGGCTCCATCACGAATTCCGAAGTCGTCGAACGCGACCCGGAACCCGAACCCATCGTCTTCGCCCAAGAGCACCTCGGGGTTCTCGACCGGCGTCACACGGGCATACCAGTATTCGACGATCCGGTCGCGCCGGTAGTTCAGCATGGCGGCCAGCGTGTCCGATGCGAACTCGTTCGGAAGCTGACCGGCCCGGACCGCGGCCCGGACCTGCGCATCCGTGAACGAGCCCACGAGCTTGGCGCCCCAGTAGCCGTCACGGACCGTCATGTTCACGAAGGCTTCGTTCGGCCAATTCGCTTTCCAGCCGCCCGGATCAAAGGTCTCCACCTGCATCCAGCCGATGGAAGGATCGATCACGCCGTACGGCTCCCGCTCCCATCCCTGGCGATAGAACCCGAGCGTGAACAGGCGCGCGACGCTCGCCCAGAAATCGAGATTGTATTCAGCGCCCTCGCGCGGGTTATGCGGGCGAATGGTCCCGCTCCCGAGGCTGGCCGCGAAATCGATCAGGTAGTGCCGCACGAAACCAGGCTCCACGAAGGCGTCCATGGTGTTCGCGAATCGCATGTCGACATGGTTGACCCAGGACGACACCACGTACAGCCCTCGCAGATCGCGCCGGTGCTCGTGGGCGTACCAATCGTTCGGATCGTCCTCCCGTGTTCCGGAGAAATGGAACGGGCCGAGCGGCGGACCGGGCACGTACTGGCTGGCCACCGCCAGGAAACGACCGTCCGGAAGCGTGTCCACGCGGGCCAGGATCTCGTCCACCAGCTCGATCCCCAGCGGGTGCTCCTCGAAGTCATCGTCCTCGTACGTCGCACCCTCCATCACGCCGGTGATGTGCGCGCGGCGGAAGCGGAAGATGTAGTCCTCGGGAACGTGGTACCCGGCCGCGTACATGAGCCGGTTGGCAATCACCCCGGCGGAACTGCTCAGGTATTGGAAGCCCCGTGGATCGAACTTGACGACATATCGGACGCCCCGGGAATCCTGGATGTGGAACCCGGGCGAGATGCCCTGCAGTTTGGCCTGGGTGAGAACGATGGGTCCCGTGGTATCCGGGCCGGTGCCGGTGGTCGGCCCCCTGAACGTCTCGTCCGGGTTGAGACGCCGCTGACCGTTTCGGTGCTCGAACCACGACGAGTTCACCACCTCGTCGTAGTGGGTGAGGTTCAGGGCCTCGTGATTCTCGCCCGCCAACCGCCGAACGCTGATCCCTTTGGCTACCTGCCCGCTGATCGCGTCCCGAAGCAGCAACTGCGCTTCCAGCGGTTCCCGGTAGGCTGGCTCCTCGATAGGAAGCGTGTCAGCGTAGGCGATCGGCTCCGGGCGCACCGGGACCGGGGCCTGCTTCGCGCAGCCCACCACCAGGGCGAGGGTCCACGCCGCCAGAAGCGGCCCGCAACGACGCGTCAGAATGGCCATGAGCCCCTCATCCCCGCCGTCATCCCTTCCGCACTGAACCCCAGGTAGGCCAGCCCCATCAGCGCCGTCGGCCGACTGAGGCGGATTCCCAGGCCGTAGGAGGGGTGCCAGTC
>JBATJK010000033.1:0-70141 GCA_049668445.1 Gemmatimonadota bacterium | reverse complement strand
GCCAGGCCAGGGTTGCCGGGATCCGATGCAGGCCGAACGTTGAGCAACGATCGAGGGCACGGGTACTGGCGAAACCACGACGGCTGCAACGACGGCGGAGAGTCCCGGGAATGAACCGAACCGAGCTTACAGAAGCCCTGGCACGGGCCACCGGCATGTCCAGGGGCGACGCGGCCCTCGCGGTGGAGGGTCTGTTCGATCCCCGAAACGGAGTCATCTCCAGGGCTCTCAGGCGACGACGAACGGTCCGGATCACGGGCTTCGGAAGCTTTGTGCCCAAACGCCGCGAAGCTCGCGTGGGACGCGATCCCCGAACAGGGGATCCAATCCGTATCCCCGCGGGCACCTCGATCGCCTTCCGTCCCGGAAAGCCGCTTCGCGAAACGCTGGGCTGAAGGACTGACCCGGCTCAGCGCCCCTTGTCGTGTTTCACGGTCACCTCGCGTCCACGAATCGGGGTACCGTTCAGTTTCTCGATCACCCGATCGACGACCTGGGAGTCGATTTCGACGAGCGAGAAGCTGCCGCGAATCTCGATCTTCCCGATCTGGCCACCGGCGATACCCGTCTCTCCCGTGATCGCGCCCACCAGGTCTCCGACCTTGACCGAGTCCCGGTTGCCGGCTCCGATGAACACCCGTGACCACGAGCCGCGAGCTCCACGATGAGCCGGTCCGCCAGCTGACGCGCCGCCAGTCGCCCGCCCGGGGGACGGGTGTGCGGTCCGCGTCTGCTCGCCACCGCGCGACGCCGCCTCGACGTCGGCCCACGGCCGCACGGCCGCATCACCGCCGCCGGATCGCCTCAGCAGATCGGACAGCGCGGCCGCCACCCGTGCCGTACCGAATTCTTCGACCAATGGCCGGAGAACGAGCAGCTCGGCGTCCGTACCCCCCCTCTCCACGCGGGCGCGCACGAGCGACCGGAACTGTCCCAGCGGGTCGAGCTCCGTCGGGGGCAGAGAGTCCGGGAGGAAACGGAGTGAGATGCCCGCCCGCTGCGCGAGGATCTCCATCTGCGCGCTGTGCGTGGAGTCCACGATCGCCACGGCTTGATCGCCCGGCCCAGCGACCAGCGACTCGACCGACAGCGGCAGACCGAACCATGCCCGGGCCACGCCAGCCACTCCGCTGGCCTCGGCCAGCGTGGCCACCACGTCCCAGCCATCGCCGGGCTCGGCGAGCTTGAATCCCACGCTCTCGAGGGCCGCCCCGACGCTGCCGATGGCGCCCTCGGTGAGGCACCGGACCCGGGCCTCGGCGCGTCCGGCCAGCGCCCGAATCAGGAGAGACAGTCGCTCCTCTTCCGTTGCCCCGAGGCCCACCTCGAGTCGGTCCGGGTAGCCACCCGCCAGGGGGTCGGGCGATTCGGATTCCTCGAAGGCGCTCTCGGGCCAGCGCCGGCCCCTCGGGAGCTGCCGCTGAATGAGCTTCTGGAACTCATCGTCTACCCGTCGGGTGACGGCGATACGGCGGATATCGCCGCCGAGCGTGTCCAGCAGGGGCTCGACCGAGGTCCACTCGTCCAGGTCCTCGAGGTCGGCGACTCCGTCCAGAATCAGCAGGGCCAGGCCGCCCACTCCAAGTCGCCCGAGTCGGATTTCGGGAAGGAGAAGGGACGGGCGAGCCACGAGGCATTGCACGGTCGCGGCTTCGACGTCCAGGCTGCCATCCGGTCTCAAGGTCGACACTCCGGCTCGCAGACCCAACTGGCCGACCGACCGCTGGACCGCGAGCGCCACCTCCGTGGCCCGGTCGCGCGTCGGGACGAGAACCAGGGCCTTGAGCCCGGCCTCCGGCTTGCAGGCGGCGCTGACCGCCAGCGCGTAGACCGATTCGACCCCCGAACCTCTGCCCGCGGCGAGGGCGAGGTGGTGGCCACGGTCAATCGGTGTTTCCGCCGCGGCCAGCACCTCGGGTACCTCGCGGAATCCCATCGACGCCGCGATTTGGCTCAGACTCGAATCGTTCGACATATCAGGTTACGCTCTCTCTCTACGCTGATTCTGTTCCCCGTCAACATGGTTGACGGGGCGACCGGCCCATCCCTAGTCTACCCGGCGCTCATCGCGTCCACACCTACCCTGATCGGAACGACATGACCAGGATCGCAGGCTTGTCGGCCCTCCTGTCGCAGACGGTGGACGTTGGAATCCTGGAGCGGGTGACCGCGATAAGGGACGCGGTGTGGGGTGTTCCGCTCATCGTTCTGCTCGTGGGGACCGGCGTATATCTAACCCTGCTCCTCCGGGGCCTGCAATTCCGCAAGCTGTGGCACGCCCTCTATCTCGCCTTCTTCAAACGCGGTGAGGCAGGGGCCGAAGGCGATATCTCGCACTTCCAGGCCCTGATGACGGCCCTCGCCGCGACCGTCGGAACCGGAAACATCGTGGGTGTCGCGACCGCGATCTCCGCCGGTGGGCCCGGGGCGCTCTTCTGGATGTGGGTCACCGGCCTGGTCGGCATGGCCACCAAGTATTCGGAGGCCGTGCTGGGCGTCCGCTTCCGGGAGACGGACGTCCGGGGCGAAAAATCCGGCGGACCCATGTACTACCTGGAGAACGGGATCCGATGGGGAAGCCTGGGACGGATACTGGCGATCAGCTTCGCCCTGTTCGCGACGCTGGCGGCCTTTGGAATCGGGAACGGAGTGCAGTCCAATTCGGTCGCGGAGGCGGTGAGCAACGTCACCGGGTTCTCACGGCTGACGATCGGCCTGGCGACCGCGTTCCTGGTGGCCACCGTGATCCTGGGGGGCGTCAAGTCGATCGGGCGGTTCACCGGTGTCTTCGTGCCCGCGATGATTCTCCTGTACATCGGCGCGGCCGGACTGGTTCTCCTGCTCAATTTCGACCGCGTGCCCGACGCTTTCAGGCTGGTGTTCGAGCACGCGTTCAGCGGTAGGGCTGCCGCGGGCGGCGCCGTCGGCTACACGATCAGCCAGGCGATCCGCAGTGGTGTGTCCCGCGGCGTGTTCTCGAACGAGTCCGGTCTCGGGACCGGTGCGATCGCAGCCGCCGCCGCCCAGACCCGCGAGCCTGTCCGGCAGGCGTTGATCTCGATGACGCAGACGTTCATCGACACGCTCGTGGTGTGCACGTTCACCGGCATCGCGATCCTGTCCACGGGCGCGTGGGAGATGGGGCTCGACGGGGCGTCGATGACGCAGCAGGCGTTCTCGACGGGACTGCCGGGCGAGTGGGGTCAGAACCTCGTGGCCCTGTGCCTCAGCTTCTTCGCTTTCAGCACGATCCTCGGCTGGTCCTACTACGGCGAGCGCAACCTGCAGTACCTGGTGGGGTCCAGGGCCATCGTTCCGTATCGGCTTCTCTTCGTCGTCGTGACCGCGGTGGCCGCGGTGGTGGAGCTGGACGTGGTGTGGATGATATCGGATGTAATGAACGGTCTGATGGCGTTGCCGAACCTGATCGGCCTGCTTCTTCTCTCGGGGTTGGTGTTCCGGGAGACGCGGTCGTACTTCAACCGATACTGAGGCGGGCCCCCGCGGCCGTCCGGCCCGCGGAGGAGGGGTCGTCAGGTGTCCTGGGGCTCAGCCCTCGAATGCCCGGTAGTGCCCGAGGTCGTACGCCCTGATGCTGAGAATGTCCCGGGACCGGAATCCGATGGTCCCCAGGCTGGCCGCCTCGTCCGCGACCTTCCTCTCGGCGTACTCGACGTAATAGTCCGCGGGGTCGTCCGTCTCCCTCAGGAGCATGGCCCGCAGGCCCATCAGCTTCGCGTCTTTCACGGTCGTCTGCGTCGGGAGTTCCGCGACGTGCTCCAACCAGCGATCCGGCATGACCAGCCGAACGGTGAGCGATCCGGCGGCAGGCTGACTCATACGTGCTCCAGGGTGTACAGGAACCGCTTGGTGATATCCGTTACGTCGAGTCCGACCACCCGGTCCGTTTCGGCGTGCACGTTCGTGTGCCCGTGTTCGCGATCTACCCGGATTGCCGCGATCCCGATGTCCCCCTCGAAACGAATCATGTCGTCCGATTCGTCGGCGACGTCGAGAAGCGTGTTGGCGGCGAAGTACTCCCTGGCACGTCGGATTACATCATCCGGCGAAACATGGGTCATGACGAGATATCGCATCGAGCAGGCTCGCTGGTGAATGGACCGGGCGCTTCCCTGACCGGGTGGCGTCTCCGCCGTCCGGAGCGTCAACTTCGGGCCGGCCGGCGGCCGCGTCAACCTCACGACGGGGCGCTTTCGAGGACCGCTTGCCCGACAGGCTCGAGCGCAGGATCTTGGCCCCATCCACAGCGTTCGGACACCGCCGGATGCCGTTACCCGAAGCAGTCAGAGCGACCGTGACGAAGCCCATGGAGTTTGGCCGGTTCTTCCTTCCCGGCCCCACCGAGGTCCGCCCCGAAGTCCTCGAGGCGATGGTACGACCCGTGATCGGACACCGGGGGGAGGACATGGAACGTCTCCTCTCGGGTATGGACGCGGCGCTTCGAGGTCTGTTCCGCACCGAACGGCCGGTCTACATCTCCACCTCGTCCGCCACCGGGTTCATGGAGACCGCGATCACGAACCTCAGCCGCAGGCGGATACTCTGCCTGGTCGGCGGAGCTTTCGGGGCGAGGTTCCACAACATCGCGGAACGCTGTGGCCGCCCGGCGGACACGCTTGCCGTGGAGTGGGGGAAGCCGCACACGCCCGCGATTCTTCGTGAGGCTTTGGACTCATCCCCCGGGGTGTACGATCTCGTGACCGTGGTCCACTCCGAGACGTCTACGGGAGTTCTCAACCGGGTCGCCGACCTGGCGGCCGTCGCGCGGGAGTACGACGACGTCCTGATCGCGGTGGATGGGGTGACCTCTGTGGGTGGGGCCCGGGCTGAATTCGACGCGTGGGACCTGGATTTCCTCCTTACGGGGTCGCAGAAGGCGTTGGCCCTCCCGCCGGGCCTGGCGCTGGCAGCGGCCTCGGAACGAGCTCTGAGGCGTGCAGAGGAGATACCTGCCCGAAGCTACTATTTCGATCTGCTCGAATTCGAGCGACGAGCCCCGGAGTTCCAGACCACGAATACTCCCGCGGTGAACCTGTTCTACGCACTCGAGGCGCAACTGGCGCGGATCACGCGCGAGGGCCTCGAGAACCGTTGGGACCGGCACCAGGCAATGGCCGAGAGGACCTGGGCGTGGGTGGCGGACCTGGCGGGTCGCACCGGTCGCGACTTCTCGGTGCTGGCTCCGATGGGCTACCGGTCGCCCACCGTGACATCGGTAACCCTGCCGGAAGGCCTGTCCGGCCCCGATATCGTTGCCGCGGCCAGGGCGAAGGGGTTCACTCTCGCTCCGGGGTACGGCAAACTGAAGCCATCGACCATCCGGATCGGCCACATGGGCGACCACACGCTGGCCGAGCTGGAGACGATACTGGCGGTGCTCGACGAAGTGATCGACGACAGAATCGGCGGACTGGAATGAACGAACGACCCAGGGTGGTGCTCGCGGACTCGCTCGCCACCGAGGGCGTGGCGATCCTCGAGGCCGGCAACCAGCTCCAGGTGGACGACTTCGCGGCCCGCAGCCGGGCCGAGCTGAAGCAGGGCCTGGTGGGCGCCGCCGGCTTGATCGTGCGCAGCGGGACGCAAGCGGACGCGGAGCTGTTCGACGCGGCGGAGAGTCTCAAGGTGGTGGGCCGCGCGGGGGTCGGGCTGGACAACATCGACCTGGACGCGGCTACGCGACGGGGCGTGGCGGTGATGAACGCCCCGGCCGGAAACACGGTTTCCACGGCCGAGCTCGCGTTTGCCCTGCTATTGTCGGCCGCGCGACACATCCCGCCGGCGGACCGGTCGCTGCGGGCGGGGCGCTGGGATCGGAAGGCGTTCCGCGGAGCCCAGCTGTCGGGCAAGACCCTTGGCGTCATAGGGGCCGGACGCATCGGGGCCGCGGTAGTGCACCGAGCCCGGGCCTTCGGCATGAAGGTAGTGGTGGCGGATCCGTACCTGACCGAGGAGCGAGCCCGCGACATGTACGTCGAGTTGATGGAGCTGGACGACATGCTGCCGGTGGTGGATTTCCTTACCCTGCACGTGCCGCTGACGTCCGAGACGAAGGGACTGCTCGATTCGGAACGCATCGCTCGTCTCCAGCCGCACGCCATACTCGTGAACGCGGCGCGCGGCGGCATCGTGGACGAAGTGGCTCTGGCGTCCGCCCTTCGGGATGGACGACTGGCGGCGGCGGCGCTGGATGTGTACGAGGACGAGCCGCTCCCGGCAGAGCATCCGTTGCGCGAGGCTCCGAACCTGGTGCTGACGCCCCATCTGGGCGCCGCGACCCACGACGCACAGCGCGAGGTGGCGATCGAGATTGCCGCCGCGGTGAGGGCCGCCATCCTCGAGGGAGACTATACCTCGGCAGTCAACATGCCTCCATACGACAGGGGCGACCGCGATCGCCTGCGGCCGGTGTTGGATCTGGCCGAGCGGCTGGGCTCCGTGCTGGGGGAAGTGACGCAGGGCGCCGTGGGCGAGGTGTCCGTGCGGTATGGCGGCGAGGTGCAGCGAGGGTTGAGACTGATTTCTTCGTCCGTTCTGATCGGGCTCTGGAGGGTGCGTCTCGATTCCTCGACCAACCTCATCAACGCGCTGCCCCTGGCGCGGGAGCGCGGCATGTCCGTGTCGCGCTCGCGGATGGGCGAGGTGACCGGCTACCGGGGAATGCTCGAGGTGACCGCCCGTTCCGGAGATGAATTCCACGTGATGAGCGGGGGAGTGGAAGCCGACGGAGATCTGCGCCTGCTCCGGATCGACGGATACCAGGTGGAGGTCGAGCCACGTGGCCACCTCCTGATCTTCAAGAGCCGGGACGTGCCGGGCGTGCTGGGCGAAGTGGGGACGCGCCTGGGAGCTGCGGGAGTGCACATCGCGGAGTTCCACCAGGCTCGTGACCCGGAGACCGGCGAGTCGCTGGCGCTGCTGGCACTCGACGAGGCCCTCGCCCCCGATGTCCTGGCCGATCTACGCTCGCTTCCCGCCATCCTGTATGCGCGAGGTGTCCGGCTGGACCCTTGACCCGCTCAATACGTGGGCATCGACGGGTCGATCCTGCGGGCCCACTCGTTGATTCCGCCTCGCAGGTTGAGGGCCCGATCGAATCCGACGGACGCCAGCTGCTTCACCGCGATGGCGCTTCGGTGTCCCGTCCGGCAGTAGATCACCAGGTCGACCTCGGGGTCCAGCTCACCCACGATTTCCTGCAGCCGGCCAAGCGGGAGAAGCCTGGCTCCGTACGGCCCGAGGTTGCTGATATTCCACTCGTGGTTCTCGCGCACGTCCAGGAGCAGGGGCGCCCGTCCCGACCCGAGGCGCGCCCGCAGCTCTTCGACGTCGATTTCGGCAACCTGCGGGCGCTCCGGGGGAGCGGCGAGCGGCGCCGTCGCGCCGCCGCAGAATTCCTCGTAGTCGATCAGGGACGTGATCGCTGGCGCCTCGCCGCAGACCGCGCAATCGGGGTCCTTGCGTAGCTCTACCTCCCTGAACTCCATGGGGAGGGTGTCCACGAGGAGCAGCCGTCCGACCAGGGGGTTGCCGATTCCGAGGACCAACTTGATCGCCTCGGTCGCCTGGATCGTCCCCAGCAGGCCGGGCAGCACGCCCAATACACCCGCTTCGGCACAACTGGGCACCGCGTCCGGCGGAGGCGGATCCCGGAACAGGCAGCGGTAGCAGGGACCGCCCGGGCGAGCGAAAACCGAAGCCTGGCCTTCGAACCTGAAGATGGCGCCGTACACGAAGGGTATCCCCAGGAGCACGCAGGCGTCGTTCACCAGGTATCGGGTGGGAAAGTTGTCACTCCCGTCCACCACGACGTCCCAACCCTCCAGAATGCTCAGAGCATTGTCCGAGGTGAGACGGACCGGGTACTCCTGGACATCGACATCGGGGTTGATGCGCGCGATGCGACGGTGTGCGGATTCCGTCTTGAATCGTCCGACGGATGGTGTGTCGTGCAGCACCTGCCTCTGCAGGTTGCTCAATTCCACCACATCCCCGTCCACCACGCCCAGTCGCCCGATTCCCGCGGCCGCCAGGTACAGGGCGGCGGGAGATCCCAGTCCTCCGACGCCCACCAGCAGTATCGAGGCGTTCTTCAGCCGTTCCTGTCCCTGGGTTCCGACCCGGGGCAGGATGATCTGGCGATGATAGCGGAGCGTTTCCTCTGGAGTCAGGCCCACCGGCTCCCTTTCGTTGTCGTTCAATACACTCGATCGCCGCCGCACCGACCAAGAAGTCAGAAGCCGGGCGCTTACCCGCCGGCTACGGAAGGAACGATCGCGACGACGCTACCTGGGCGAACCTCGCGGCGTTCGGACTCGAGGTGGCGGAGCTCTGTCCCATCCACGAACAGGTTGATGAAGCCCCTTAGACTTCCGTCGTCCGCGAACAGGCGGCCCGCCAGCAGAGGTTCCGTGCTCCGTATCTGCTCGAGGACCGCGTCCACCGTACGGGCTTCGAGATGGAGCTGCTCGCGCCCACCCGTGAACTCGCGAAGGGGTTCAGGCACCAACACGGTCACCGGGCTGCGATCCGACATGGTCCCTGACGGCTCACACTTCCACGGCCAGAGATCGACGGATGGCGTCGTAGTTCTCGGCGATCGTCCCCTCCCCGCGAAACACGGATGAGCCGGCGACCAGTATGTCCGCGCCGGCAGCGGCTGCCTGTCGGGCGTTGGACCTTCCGATTCCACCGTCCACCTGGACGTGCAGCGATTCGATTCCCATCTCGGCCTGCATACGGCGTACGCGTTTCACTTTGTCGAGGACTTCGGGAATGAACGCCTGCCCGCCGAAGCCGGGATTCACCGTCATGCACAGCACGAGGTCGATGGCGGGCAGCATCTCTCGCAGGGTCTCCGGCGGAGTCGACGGGTTCAGAGCGACCCCCACCCTGCAACCCAGTCGGCGGATCTCGTGGATGTCGCGGTGCAGGTGCGTCGCCACTTCCTGGTGGACGGTGATCAGGTCCGCGCCCGCCCGCGCGAAGGGTTCCAGGAAGGTCTGCGGATTGTCGATCATGAGGTGAACGTCCATGAACGAATCCGAAACCGCTCTCAGCGATTCCAGGACCGGGATGCCGATCGAGAGGTTCGGCACGAAATGACCGTCCATTACGTCCACGTGGAACCAGTCGGCGCCGGCTTCCTCGGCCTCGCGGACCTGCTCTCCGAGCCGGGCGTAGTCCGCGGCGAGGATCGACGGGGCGAGCACGAGCCGGGCCATCAGATGACACCCAGCCGCTTGCCGACCTTGTCCAGTGCCGCAAGGGCGCGATCGAGGTGTTCGAGCTCGTGCGCGGCGGAGACCTGGCACCGAATGCGGGCCTCGCCCTTCGGAACGACCGGGAAGCCGAATCCGATCACGAACACGCCCTCGTCCAGCAGCTCCCGACTCATCCGCATGGCGGCGGCGGTCTCTCCGATGACGACCGGTACGATCGGCGTGTCGCCCTCGATCGGGTCGAACCCGAGTCCGACCAGGTTTCGGCGGAAGTGGTCGGTGTTGTCGCGCAGCTTCTGAACACGCTCCGGGTGCGCCTCTAGATAGTCGATCGCGGCCAGCGCGCCACACGCTGAATGCGGCGGAATCGCGTTCGTGAACAACTGCGTACGCGAACGCTGGACCAGGTAATCCACCACCGGCCGACTGCTTGCCGTGAAGCCGCCCGCCATGCCTCCCAGCGCCTTGCCCAGCGTCGACGTGATGATGTCTACCTCGCCGTGCATGCCAAAATGCTCGGGGGTGCCGCGACCCGTGTCACCCAGCACGCCTGTCGCGTGTGAGTCGTCCACGGTGAGAACGGCATCATATCGGTCGCACAGTTCCCGGATCACGGGCAGGGGAGCGATCTCTCCTTCCATGCTGAACACGCCGTCGGTCATCACCATTCGGTGGCGCTTGTCCATCGTCTTCTTGAGTGCGTCCTCGAGGGCGTCCATGTCCATGTGCTTGTAGACGTGGCGCTCCGCCTTGCACAGGCGAATCCCGTCGATGATCGATGCGTGATTCAGCGCGTCGCTGATCAGCGCGTCCTCGTCCGTCAGCAGAGGGGCGAACAGGCCGCCGTTGGCGTTCCAGCAGGAGGTGTAGGTGATGGAGGCCTCGGTCTCCAGGAAGTCGGCGATGCGGTCCTCCAGCTCCCGGTGGATGTCCCACGTTCCGCAAATGAACCGCACGGACGCGGTTCCCGCCCCGTACCGGGTCGCCCCGTCCCGGACTGCCTCGACCACTTCCGGGACGTCGCACAGGCCGACGTAGTTGTTCGAACACAGGTTGACCGTCTCGCCGAATTCCTCCAGTTCGACCACGGCGCCCTGCATGCCCATGATGTGCAGGAGGGTCTTGTACACCCCCTGCTCCTGCATCTCGGCCAGCTCGCCGGCGAGTCTTCTGTTAAAAGCCCCGTTCACGGCACTGCCGGACACGTCGGCCTCTTCATAGAGGACCATGTGATTCCTCCGCTGGTCAGTTCTGACTGTAGTAGTCTTCGATATGTCGATCGGTCACCCAGGCGGTGTCAACGGCGATCACCGGCCGAGAGCCGAAGGCTCCGCACAGGCTGAACCCGGCCAGGACCCCGACCACGTGCACGCGCCTTCCCGTGTCCACCTGGGAGCGGATCTCGGGAGGCGCACCGCGGAGCACGAAGGGTCGCTGGTTCCCCACCCAGCCCGGACCGAAGAGCAGGCAGCCACCGGCTTCGGCGACCGTTCCTTCACCTCGCGCCTTCATCGCCGAGAACCGACCGGAATCCACGGCCACGATCTCCCCGAACTCGAGTCCGCCGGCGGACACGCGGTACCGTCCCGCGCCTTCAATCTGCAGCGGCCGGGCCTCGTAGAAGGCAACCGGGCTGTTCGCGCACATCGTGTCGTACACGCTTCTGCGGCCCGAAAGCCGTATCGCGGGTCCTTCCATTTGTACGATCGCGGTGTCCAGTCGACCACAGGCATCCGGCGAAACCGGCCCCGCGAATTCGAACGAGAACGGTTGGCCCACCAACACCGTATCCGGAAATGCGGCCCACGAAATGACAGCTGCGCTCTCCGTCGGTTCGCCGATCCGCCAGCACGCGGCGCTCAGCATCGCGAGGAGCAGGGAGATGGACCTTGCAAGGCGCATGACACGTCCCGTCCGCAGCCGAAGGGAGACCGTGATGCGTACGCGACCCGCGCGTCGCTGGAGACAGGTGGCCCAATCTGCTCTCGCGTCCGGGGACCGGCAAGCGGGAACATGGGGCTCTTCACAGAGTTAGAAACAGGTGCGAGATCCGGCGAGGGTCGGGATGACCCGAGGGAAGACCCCTAGTGGGTGGGACGAGAGAGATGGACGAACCCCAGACCAGGAATCGAGCCGCTGACGGCCGCTTCCCGTCTTCGGCGAGCGACAATGCCCGCCGGCACAGGCGGACGGCGCTGGTCGGTCTGGCGATCTCGGTGGTCCTGCACGGGTTCATATTCCTGCTGTGGAAGGCCGATCTTCAGCCGCTGCCCGGGACCGTCGCGGCAGGACTCAGGATGGGGGACGCGGCAGCCGCGCCCGGCGGCGGAATCATGCAGGCGATCGCCCTGGCACCGCCCCGCGAGATCGTGGTTCCTCCACCGCCCGACGAAGTGCCCGACCTCGACGCACCTGAAGTCGAGGTGCGTATGCCACCGGAGCCCCAGCTCCAGGCGCGATTCGCGGACATGAGAAGTGGCGTTGCCTTTCCCGGGCCTGACGACGGCCCTGGACGTCCCGACGGTACGGGGCGCGGCGACGGAGGCACCGAGGCCGAAGGGCAGTTTCGGGTCACGGCGCCGGAGCCGCGCGTCATCGTCCCGGAGTGGGACCCCCCCGACGAAATCAAGGGGACCACCGTCCAGATCCGGGTTCTCGTGAGTGCCGAAGGGCGTGCGCTGGAGGTGGAGTTGAGGCCGCGGACACCCAATTCGAGCTTCAATCGACGCCTGACGGACACCTACATGCGGATGGACTACAAGCCGGGCCGCCGCATGGGCCGACCGATCACGGCTCCCGCGGAAATCACGCTGATCTTCTGATATCCAGACCGCGTCAGCTCTCGGTCGCGCACCCGCCGCCCCGACCCACGCGGCTCCGGGGCGCCGGTAAGCGGGATGCGGGATCCAGTTTCCGCCGCGTGGCAGGCCTCCATATATTGCGCCGTCCATGTCCTGGCTCAGCGTCTTGTTCCGACGAAGGCCCGGCGCGTCGAGGCCGCGTCGGCGCAAAGTGGCCATGCCGTTGGCCGTGCTCGCGCTCTCGATCCTGTGCGTCCGGGCTCTTCCCGGACAGGATGTGGGCGGAGTACCGGTCCCGGCTGTATCCGACACCATTCCCCCGGCTGATACCGCATCCGTAGAGGCGATTGCCGCGGACGTCGCGCCGACCGACCCGACCGCGACCGATTCCGCTGCCACCGACCTGGTCGCTGCCGACACCATCCCCCCGCAGCAGAGTCGGCCGGCTGGACTTCGACTCGGGATGACCACGCTTCCGTATCCGTGGGACACTCGCCTCGACAGGGTCCTCGAAGTCTATGGCTCGGAACTCGTGCGGTACCGGTGGACGAGTGCCCGCGGGTGGCTGGCCGCCGAGGGGGCGAGGACCGACCAGAGCCTGGCGGCGCGCGCCGACACACTATCCTGGCTCGGTCTTTCGGTGGACAAGTTCCCCGACGGGTTCAGCCGTCGTCGCTTTCTCTCGGAACTGCAGCCGGCCGCCACCGACTCACTGGTTCAGCAGGTGGTGCAGGAACAGCGGATCGACATCCTGCCGGATGTTCTCGAGAAGTACGCGGATCTCGAGCTGGAGCTGGATGGCAGCGGGCAGTTGAACAACAGGTGGCAGAGCTTCGACCCGTGCACCATCAACGTGGGGCAGAAATGCAACGCGGGGGCGTTTCCCTCGGTCACGCCCGAATTTCAGCTCCGGGCACTGGTCCGCGGGACCATCTCCGAACGATTCCACGTGAACGTCGACTTCGATCAGACACGCGAGTTCAACGCCGTGAACGATCTGAACGTCTTCTACCAGGGCAAGCCGGGCGAGATTCTCGAGTTCGCGGAAGTGGGGCAGGTCACGTTGCCGCTACCCCGTTCCCAGTACCTCTCTCGCGGTATCCCGGCCGGCAACTTCGGGTTTCGCACGGACGCCCGGCTGGGTCCCCTGACTCTGCGGGGCGTACTCGCCGAGCAGGAGGGCAACGTACTCGACCGGAACATCACGCTCGACGTCGGGGGGTCGGGGGGAGAGAGCTCCGTTCTGCAGGATTTCCAGGCGACCCTGGACGACGCCGCGTACCAGACGGGGCAGTATTTTTTCCTGGTCGACCCACGCCAGATCCAGGGCTATCCGTACATCGACATCCTGGCACTCGAGGGAACGGAGGTGCCGGCTAACCTCCGTCCGTCATCCTCCGTGAAGCTCTACCGGCACGAGGTTGCCGGCGGAGGTCAGCAACAGAATGTCCAGGAAGGCATCATCCAGGCCCGCGGCCTGGCAGCCCGTTCTCCGCTGGAGGACGATCCTACGGTTCCTGATAGCGTTCAATTCCTCGGATTCTACCGACCGCTGGTGGAGGGCGAGGAGTACATCGTTCACCGCAGTGGCCTGTGGGTCGCGATTCGATCTCGCGTTCAACGCGACGAGGCCCTGGCTGGAGCGTACATCGCCGCGAGCGGCGACACGATCGGCGACTACAATGCCGAGGACATATTCCGTGAGCTGACGAACACCGGCACCGGCGAGCTTCCGGTTCTCGAGCTGTTCAAGGACGCCGAGACCCACCGTCCGGGAGGCGTCACCTGGGACCGAGAGATGCACAACATCTACCGGATCTCCAGTTCGAACGACGTGGAGTGGGGCAGCGTGAAGCTCGTGGTGTCGCAGGGCCCGGTCGAGTCGGGTCCTGTCGTGCGCACCGCCGATCAGACCGAGTACTCGTTCCTCGAGATCTTCGGCCTGGACGACCAGCCACGGGACGACAACCTCGACGACGGACGGATCTGGCGCCCGAGCTCGAGCGGTGAGTTCGCCGGGACGAACGTTCTCACGGGCGTCTACCTGGTGTTCAAGGCGCAGGAGCCGTTCAAGACACCACCCCCAATCCAGGACAACCGGGTCCCGGCCCTGCAGGGACAACCGTTCCCGCTGGTGGAATCGGACAAGAACGCGGCGATTTACGACGAGCAATTGGATCAGAACCGCGAGACGGCGTACCTGTACCGGCTCAACCTGGAGTACCGCGCCCGAAGTTCCGAGGCACAGAGCTCCTTCTCGCTCGGCGCGATCGGCATCCGGCAGGGAAGCGAGCGGGTGACGCTGAACGGCAGGGATCTCATCTCCGGCGAAGACTACACGATCGACTACGACATCGGACAACTCACCCTGCTCCGTCCGGGAGACCTGTTCGCGGGGGCCGACAACCCGGAACTGGCGGTCCGATTCGAACAGAAGCCGCTCTTCCAGGTGGGGACTAAGAGTATCCTGGGGTTCACCGGCGACTATGCGCTGGGCGAGCACGGCACGATCAGCATGGTGTCGATGTTCCAGAAGGAGGGAACGGTCCTCACGCGGCCCGAGATCGGTCTCGAACCGAGCGGAGTGAACCTCCTGGGCGCGGTGGCGAACTTCGACTTTCCCTCGCGCGCCCTGGACAATTTCGTGAACACTCTGCCCGGCATCCGGACAGACCGGGCGTCACGCGTGAAGTTCTCGGGAGAACTCGCCGCATCGAGTCCGACTACGAATCGGATCGGTACGACCTGGGTGGAGGATTTCGAGGTCGGCGATGGAGTCCGCCTGGGTCTGACTACGCGCGCCTGGCGTAACGGGTCACTGGTGAGTCGGGCCGACGTCAGCGACGGCTTCCTCCCCGCTGTGCCGGGTCTCGACAATCAGCTGACCACCGCATGGCAGTCCCAGTGGGACGACAACGGGACCCTGCGTGGTTCGCTCCTCGTCAACCAGATCGATCCGCAGCTTACGGTTCTCAACGCGGGATCGCGGGAGACCGTGCTGTGGATCACCGCGTCGGAGCCACCGGATACGGAGCCGGGCTGGTTCTCCATGACCACAGTACTCTCGCAGTCGGGAATCGACCTGACGACGAGCGAGTTCCTGGAGTTCTACGCATCCACGGTGGGCAACACCGACGAGAGCCTGGCCCTGATCGTCGATATCGGCACGATCAACGAGGACGCTTTCGTCGCGGATTCGCTCGGGAACCTGTCAGGTATCGGAAGCCTGGACCAGGAGGTCGACCCGATCGTCGGGGTGTGGGGGAGCCAGGACGATACGGGTCTGTGGGGCACCGGGTGCCGGTCAGAGCGGAACGCTTCGGCCTGGCCGCTCGGAGATCCACGCGCCAACTGCACGAACAACAACGGCCTGGAGGACAGCGAAGACCTGAATCGCGACAACTTCCTGAACACGGACGAACGATACTTCCGCTACATCGTTCCGCTCACGCAGCCATCCAGGTACCTGAACCGGCCGACGGGTGGCGAGTTCGAATTCAACCTGTACCGGCTGCCGCTGCGTCTCCCGGATCTACAGGAGAACGCGACCGGCAACGAACAGCAGAACGTGAAGCACGTGCGGATCACTCTGACCAGCGCGGTCAATGCCCGGGTGCTGCTGAGTCGCATGCAGTTCACCGGGTCGCCCTGGCTGAAGCGGGCCGGGACCGGAAGCGTCACCGGCCCGATAGGGGATACGCCGGGCACCGCCGGGCAGGTTGCCGTCGGTCCGATCTCGACCGTGGACCAGGGCTACGTGTCGCCGCCCGGGATCTTCGACCAGGAGGCAGACAAGACCGATGAGTTGAATCTCTCCAGCGCCGCGATCAACGAGAAGGCGCTGCAGATCGCCTTCTCCGACATCCCGGTGGGCGAGAGAGTAGAGGTGTTCCGGAAGTTCACGGATCGACCCCGGGACTTCCTGCCGTACGGCCGCATGCGCGCCTGGAGCCTGGCGCAGGGGGAGGACTGGGGTCCCGGAGGCAGCCTGCGCTTCTTCATCCGCATGGGATTCGACGCCAATAACTTCTACATGTACCGGGTGCCACTGGAGAACTCTCCCAACCAGCCGACCCGCGCGGACTGGCTTCCAGAAGACTTCATCGATTTCGATCGGATCCTGGCGCTCAGAGCGGAGGCCGAGCGGCTGATCAACGCGAACGGATCCAATCTGCCAGGCGACACGACGTTCGTTCTGTGGGACGTGGATGTGCTGGCCGACGGGGACAGCACCCTGGCCCTGGTGATCAACGACCGGTCACGGGCTCCGAACCTGTCGGCGATCCGGGAGATGGCGCTCGGTATCGAGAACGTGGGGACAGTGGACGCCGGACCCGGCGAGTTGTGGGTCAATGACATACGGTTGGACGAGGCCCCGGACCAGAACGGCGTCGCGGCCCTGGCGGACGTCCAGGTCGACCTGGCGGATGTGCTTTCCCTCCAGGCCAACGTGAACACGGTGAACCCTTTCTACCGCCAGCTCGGCGAGACGCCTTCGTTCATCCGGCAGCTCGACTACGGCGGTCGCGCCACTCTCCAGGTCGGCAAGTTCCTCCCCGATTCGTGGGGACTGAACATGCCGGTCGGGTTCGCCTACGTGTCCGATGGGGAGGACCCCTACTTCCTGCCGCAGACCGATGTCCTGACGGCGCCCCTCGAGAATCTGCGCACGGGCGGTTTCTCGGAGACACGGTGGAACGTCGCGCTTTCCAAGGGGACACGCTCCGGAAGTCCGCTCCTTCGGGCCACGATAGACGGCCTTCGCCTCGGATACACGTCGCGGAGCGCGACGACGACGGCCACGCTGTCGGAGGCCAGTGGTTCGGGTTGGGGTGCAACCGGGGCCTGGGCGCGAGACGTGATCGACAAGTCCTTCCCGCTGGTTCCGGGATTCCTGCGATCAGCCATCGACGTGCTGCCCGACGTCATCTCTCAGAGTGTCCTGATGCAGAACTTCAAGGGCATGCGATTCCGGTGGACTCCACGAAACCTCAACCTGGGAGCCGCTCTGAACCGATCTGAGGACTCCAGGAAGCGATACCAGACGAGCACGTTTCAGGCGACGGACGACGACGTGATTGCGACGGTAGACCTGCAGCATGTACTCCGTCCGCGAGCGGGGTTTCAGCTGCAGCCATTTCCGTCGATCGTGTGGGGATTCGACTTCCAATCCGCGCGCGATCTCGTATCCCCGAGTCTGCGGGCATCCCGGCCGGCCGGCCAGGCGGAGTTGGAGCAGGCGTCACGCACGTTCCTGGGAATGGACGTCGGGTGGGAAACCAGCCGCAACGTTCGGACGGACCTCTCGTGGCGTCCTCGGCTGGCGAGCTGGTTCGATACCGATTTCGCGATGAACACGGACTACGGTACGAACCGAAACGTCTCGTACATACAGGACCTGGACGGTGACACGACCCTGGTTCGAGACCTGTCCATGCAGCGAGACCTGGGCTTCCAATTCGAGGTTCGTCCCGACCAGTTCCTCTCGGTTCTCGGAGTAGCGGGAGGGCCGGAGGCCACCGGAATGGCGCGGAGCCTGAGGGCGTTCTGGGACCGGCTCACACCTGTACGAATCGATTGGCGCAAGGCCGTCAACTCGACCTATGATCGTCGGGATCTTGCCCCTTCGCTGTGGGACCAGTTGGTCCTGACGGGCTTCAACAGCATGCGCGTAATAGGCGCGGATACGGCCTCCGCCGCGGGTGACACCCGTTCGTGGTCGGTCGATGGAGGGTACCTGTTCCCTCTCGGGCTCGATTTCGATATTGGGTACAGTTCGTCCGATCGACTGACCATCACCCCCCTCAGTGAGCGCCGGATCAAGGACAGCGAATGGCCGTCGCTGGGGGTCCGCTGGCGGAGCGTCCCGATCCCCGGCCTCGTGGACGGTGTCGTGCGGGATATCAACGTGACGGGAAGCTGGCGCACGCGCTCTTCCAATACGAGTACGACGACCGGACAGGACCGGGGAAGTGAACAGACCGTCCGATCCGTCGGACTGGTGTTCATCCTGACGAGCGGGTTCAACATCACGTACGACTTCGACAATACGGCGTCAGAGAGACTCGATGCGACGGGGCTGAGTCAGACGAATCGAGCGTCTCATTCAGTTCGTCTTTCAGGCTTTCTCCCGCCTCCGGGTTTCATCCCGTTCGTGAAGAACGACCTGCGTATTTCGTTCGACTACTCCAACAGCGGCAACTCCGACTGTCGCGCCCTGGGCGGCTCGGGCTTCGGGGACGTGGACCAGACCTTCCGGGACGACTGCACGACGCACACGGACCAGACGACCCAGAACGCCGCATTCTCGCTGGACACTGATTTCACCGGCTATTCGCTGGGCATACAGCTGTCCTGGGTCCAGCGCGCCAGCGGGGTCGGACGGCAGCAAGCGTCCAGCCAGTTCAACTTCAACATCTTCGGCCGGTTCTTCTTCCGGGCCAGCGAGGGCCAGACCCAGTTCAACCGTTGATCTGTTCACCTCCCGTTGAGACCGCGTGGCATATCGCGGCCGGGAGGAGGACGCATGACGTACTTCAACAGGACCGAACTGCGCTCCCTGTTCCTGGCCACCGGACTCCTGCTTCTGGGGGCGACGGCGCGGCTGGGCCTGGGTCCGAAGCCGGACGATTTCTCGTGGACTGAAGCCGGCGCGCTTGACGGCCAGCCCTCCCGGGGCCTTTCCTCCACCCGGCGGAAGGTCTCCGACCGGGTGGCGGAGGAAGAGCTGGCTGCCCGCCCACTGGGCCCTGGCGAGAGGCTCGACCCCAACACGGCCGCAGTGGCCGAGTTGCGGCGCCTTCCTGGCGTAGGGCCGGTTCGGGCGCAGGCGATCGTGAAAGAGCGGGTTTCGGGGGGTAAGTTCCGGAGTCCATCAGACCTGGCCCGCGTACCGGGAATCGGGCCACACGCAGTTCGCGTCCTCACGCCGCACCTGGCCTTCGGCTTCGCTCCATCTGCCCGCCGTCCCGACCCTGATCTTCCACGGGTTGAGCCGTTCACCCGGCTCGTGGACGTGAATCGGGCACAAATCAAGGAACTGGAGCAAATCACAGGGGTCGGACCGGTCCTCGCCGGCCGTATCATCGCGTCCAGGCAGCGTCTCGGACCTTTCCGGAGCCCCGAAGACCTGCTTCGGGTGCCCGGAATCGGGCCCGCGGTTCTGCAGGGAATCCGCGGCCAGGTGCGATTCTGAGCGGAGGAATCCCGGCTGTCGCCCATTTCCCGGACACTTCCGCGGCTGCTCGTCTCCCCCCGGGGTGTGGCGCGAGGCCAACACCGGGCACGGCGCTTGCTTGAATCCGAACGCCGCGGGGCGGGTTGCGCCCGATCAACGTTGGCGCCCGGATCGGTTCCGACCGAACGGCAGAGCCAGACAAAAAGAGAGCCGGCGGAGCGAGATGGCATCAACTTCAATGGAACAGAGCCAGATCGGCGAATTGCTTCTGCGTGAGAATCTCGTCACGCGAGAGCAGCTGGATAAGGCCCTGAAGGAGCAGCAGCAGGGGGGGACCCGAATCGGCTTCTCGCTGGTCTCGGCCGGAGCGGTGTCCGAGACGGAGCTCACACGGCTCCTGTCCCGGCAATACCGTGTGCCAGCCGTGGACCTGTCCGACGTGGAAGTTGACCCGAAGATCCTCCAGTTGGTGCCCGCCGACTTCGCGGCCAAACACCTCGTTCTTCCTCTGCGGCGAGTCGGGCGTACGCTCACCGTCGCCATGGTCAACCCGACCGATCTGAGCGTGGTCGACGATTTGAAGTTCATCACCCGGTTCGACGTGGACGCCGTAGTCGCCGGCGAATACTCGCTGCGCCTTGCGATCGACAAGTACTACGAGGTTACGAACGACCGGCTGGGGGACCTGCTCGAAGAACTCGAGGAGCAGGACGTCGAGGTCGTGGAGGAGGAAGAAGAGACCTTTTCCACGATGCAGCTGCAGGCCCAGGTCGAGGAAGCGCCGGTCGTACGCCTGATCAACGGCTTCCTCACCGACGCGGTTCGTCGTGGGGCCTCCGACATCCACATCGAGCCATACGAAAAGGACCTCCGGGTGCGCTACCGGATCGACGGAGCGCTACAGGAGATCATGAAGCCGCCGATTCGGATGAAGGCGGCCCTGCTCTCGCGCGTGAAGATCCTGGCAGACCTGAATATCGCGGAGCGGCGAGTCCCGCAGGACGGCCGCATCAAGATCAAGATCGGGCGCAAGGTGATCGATTTTCGTGTGTCCACCCTGCCGACCCTGTTTGGCGAGAAGATCGTGCTCAGAATCCTGGACAAGGGGAACCTGACGCTCGATCTCGAGAAGTTCGGGATGGAGCAGAAGGCTGAGGCGGATTTCCTGGACGCGATCTCGAAGCCCTACGGCATGGTACTGGTCACCGGACCGACCGGCTCCGGTAAGACGACGACTCTGTACAGCGCCCTCAGTCGAATCAACACGGATGAAGTCAACATCATGACGGCCGAGGACCCGGTTGAGTACAACCTGCATGGTATCAACCAGGTCCAGGTTCGAACCGAGATCGGAATGACCTTCGCCGCGGCCCTGAGGGCCTTCCTGCGACAGGATCCGAACATCGTCATGGTCGGTGAGATCCGTGACCTCGAGACCGGGGGTATAGCCGTTAAGGCGGCTCTCACCGGGCACCTGGTCCTGTCCACGCTGCACACGAACGACGCGGCCTCCACGATCACCCGGATGATCGACATGGGGATCGAGGCATTCAACGTGTCGTCAGCACTCAACTGTATCACGGCCCAGAGACTGGTGCGCCGCATATGCTCCAACTGCCGGGCCGAAGCGACGTATGTGCCCGAGGTCCTGAAGGCCGCCCGTATCACCGAAGAGCAGGCCGCCTCCATGACCTTCTTCAAGGGTGAGGGATGCGATGCCTGCAGCGGGTCCGGTTACTCCGGCCGGCAGGGCCTGTACGAAGTCATGCCCATGACGCCCGATCTGCGCCGGATGATCCTCCAGGGGTCGTCGACGGACGAGTTGAAGCAGACGGCCGTCAAGGAGGGAATGATCACGCTGCGGGACGACGGCATGCTGAAGGTGCGCAAGGGAATCACGACACTCGACGAGGTCATCAAGGAGACGGCTGCCTGAGCCGGTACGGAACAGACACCATGGAGCGAGGAAACCGATGAACGACTCTGCACCGGCCACATTGCGCGCCCTGCTTGAGGAAATGATCGACAAAGGGGCCTCGGATCTTCACCTGTCCGCGGGTGAGGTGCCCAAGCTGCGCGTCGACGGCAAGCTCGAGAACAGCAACTACGGGACGCAACTCGGCCCCCGCGACACCCAGTCGCTGTCCTACTCGATCCTGACCGAGCAGCAGAAGAAGAGGTTCGAGCAGGAGGACGAGCTGGATCTCTCGTTTTCCGTCCAGAACCTGTCCCGTTTCCGGGGCAACGTATTCCGGCAGCGCGGCACGGTCGCCATGGCCATCCGGCAGATCCCGTTCGAGATCCTGTCGTTCCAGGAGCTCGGCCTTCCGCCCGCGATCTCCAAGCTGGCCGAGAAGCCGAGAGGCCTGGTGCTGGTCACCGGTCCCACGGGTTCTGGAAAATCGACGACCCTGGCCGCCATTCTGGACAAGGTCAACCGCGAGCGGTGCGGGCATATCGTGACCGTCGAGGATCCGATCGAGTTCGTGCACCGTCACAAGAACTGCCTGGTAAATCAGCGGGAAGTCGGCACTGACACGGAGTCGTTCCAGAACGCGCTCAAGTACGTTCTCAGGCAGGATCCCGACGTGATCCTGGTCGGTGAGATGCGGGACCTCGAGACCGTCAAGGCGGCCCTGACGATTGCCGAGACGGGGCACCTCGCCCTGGCGACGCTCCATACCAATTCTGCCGCGGAGTCCATCAACCGCGTCATCGACGTGTTTCCCTCGCACCAGCAGGACCAGGTGCGGTCGCAGCTGTCGTTCGTGCTCGAGGGAGTCGTCACCCAGACGCTCTTGCCGCGGCGCATCGGCAAGGGCCGGATCGTGGCGTGCGAGATCATGCTCGCCACGCCGGCGATTCGAGCGCTGATCCGGGACGAGAAGGTGCACCAGATCTACTCGACGATGCAGGCCGGTAAGAAATACGGTATGCAGACTCTCAATGACGCCCTGTATTCCCTGTACATGCGCGACGAGGTGGCCCTCGAGGACCTCATGCGTGTGAGCCAGGATCAAAAAGAACTGAAGCGCATGATCGGCGAAGTCGAGCCGGTGGCCGTCTGAGAATTCGAGAATGAACACGAGAGCGAGCTGAACCATGCCAGTCTGGTCATACAGTGCGAGAACCGTATCCGGCGATCTGAAGCGCGCCGAGTACGATGCGGCGAGCCGGGACGAGGTCATCGCGCACCTCCGAAGCCAGCGGCTCATCCCGATAGCCATCCGGGAGAAGCCGAAGGGGATCCAGCTGCCCGGCGGGAAAAAAGTCAAGACACGTGACGTCGTCATTCTGACGCGACAGTTCGCGACGATGATCAACGCCGGACTTCCCCTGGTCCAGGCACTCGACATCCTGGCCAAGCAGTCCGACAACAAGATCCTGCAGTCGACACTGCAGGACGTGCTGTATGACGTCGAGTCGGGGCATACGCTGGCCGACGCGATGCGTGGTCACGAAAAGGTGTTCACGCCCCTGTACGTGAACATGGTCGCCGCCGGCGAGACCGGTGGTATCCTGGATACCATCCTTCTGCGCCTGTCCGTGTTCCTGGAGAAGGCCGAGGCTCTCGCCCGTAAGGTGAAGGGCGCCATGATCTATCCGATGGTGATCGGTTTCGTGGCCCTGTCGGCGATCATCATCCTGCTCCTGTTCGTGATTCCGACCTTCCAGCAGATGTTCGCCAGCTTCGACCAGGTGCTGCCGCTTCCGACCCGGATCGTGATCATGGCCTCCGACACCCTCCAGTCGTACTGGTGGGCCATGGGAGGCGGCATCGCAGCGACCGTCTTTCTCTTCAAGCGGTGGATCGCCACCTCGTCCGGCCGGTTGACCTTCGACCGGATTCTGCTCCGATTGCCGATCTTCGGCAACCTGGCTCGCAAGGGATCAGTGGCCCGATTCACGCGCACGCTCGGAACCCTGTTGAGCTCGGGTGTGACCATTCTTGACGGTCTCGAAATCACGGCCCGCACGTCGGGTAATCGCGTCATTCACGACGCGATCATGGACAGCCGCAGTTCGATCGCCGGGGGTGAGTCGATTTCGGAGCCGCTCAGAGTTTCTGGCGTGTTCCCGCCGATGGTGACCCAGATGATCAACGTGGGTGAAGAGACCGGTGATCTGGATGGAATGCTCACGAAGATCGCCGACTTCTACGACGAAGAGGTGGACGCCGCGGTCGAGTCGCTTCTGAAGGCCATGGAGCCGCTGATGATCGTGGTGCTCGGTACCGTGGTCGGGGGAATGATCGTCGCCATGTACCTTCCGATCTTCGGAATCATCAACACGATGAACTAGGGTTCCCCGGGCGAGGATCGGCAGTTCGGGCATGGAGGCGGGACCGCCTGCAACGGGTCCCGCTTCTCCCATCGTGGTCGTTCGCTTCCACTGCAGAATCCGGGTTTAACCCTGTTGGCCGGGGCATAAAAATCATATCCTTATGTGATTAGCGTCGTCCGCATAACCGAGCGACAGGAACTCGCCGTGGTCTCAAGAACCGAAGAATACGCCCTGCGGGCGGCGGTTTGCCTGGCCCAACGTTATGGAACCGGCACGGTGCGGGCCCGGGACATGGCCAGGGACACGGGCATCCCGGCCAACTACCTTTCCAAGATCCTGCACCAGCTCGCCCTGGCGGGTGTCGTCGAATCCGAGCGCGGCAGATCGGGCGGGTTCACGCTGGCGGGGCCCCCGTCGTCCGTCGTCCTGGCGTCGGTCGTCGCTCCCTTCGAACCGCAGGTGCAACGCACCCGCTGTCTACTCGGTCTCCCCCAATGTTCGGACTCGAACCCTTGCGGAGCTCACGAACGCTGGCGGACGATCAAGGATGCGACTCTCGCGTTTCTGAACAACACCACGCTGGCGGACGTGATCGACAGTGGTGATGCCGACGCTTCCACCTGCTGATCCCGGTATGAGATGGTCGATGTGGAGGAGCGCTCGGGAGGCGAGACTCTGAATGGCGTCCTGCGACGGCCTCGTGGGCCTTACGGAGGAAGAGCTGATCCGACGGTTCGGTGAGCCGTCGGCCCGCCGGGCCGTCGGTTCGGATACGTGGCTGGTCTTCGGGTCGAAGGAGATGAGTCTCCGTATCCGACTGACCGGAACGGACCCGCCGCGGTTGGCCTCCTGGACCATTTCCTTCGATACTGGCTTTCGGCATCTGTCAGACGCCGCCGGTGCCGTCGGGTTGTGGCCGGCCGCGGGGCCGGATGAGGACGCTGCGCGGGTCGGTGCGCCGCTTGTTCGCCGTCCGCTGCCGTGCCGCGACTCCGACCGCGTCTACTCCTTCACGGCCACGGTCCGCCATGGCCTCTTTGCGGCGCTGTCCGTGTTCGACGAGGCTCCTGACTGGATCTGACCGCCCGCCCGGAATCCGTATACCTCTTGCGTTCTGCACACCTTCATCTATGATAGGCACCGATGGGGCGTGCGAATTGCAACGCTCTGTGGAAGAGACTTCCGGGAAGTCCCGGCGCGGCACATCACAGTTCGGGGAACGGCCAGGTATTGCTACGTACCAGCAGGTCTGACCGCAGGGCGGCTACGGTTCTCGAACCCATGCAGGTGTTGTACTGGATCTACGCCGCGCGTCTCATCATCTCCCTTGCCGTCTTTGGCTCGGCCATCCTGGTGAGCGACTTCCTGGCGCGACGGGTATCCCCGGGTTCGCTGCCGCCGGAATTCCCCCTCATCGCCATCGTGGGCCTCGCGGCTGCGGCGTTCCTCACCCCGATCGCCTATCGGATCAGTCACCGGAAGGGGAGGGAGATCGGCCTCGGCTTCCTCTATTCGCAGGCGGCCCTGGACGTTCTCCTGTTCAACGGGATCGTATACATCACCGGGGGAAGCGGTAGCCCGTTCGTTTCCCTGTTCATCGCCCTGGCTGCCGGGTACGCCCTCATCCTTCCCCTGAGTTCCGCGATCCTGACCGCGCTGTCAGCCGGCACCCTTTACCTGGTTCTCAACCTCACGCTGGGGCCGGACACGAGTGGCCTTCGTCTCTTCCTGCAGGTGCTCGTCATCATGCTGGTGGCGGTGGCTGCCAGCCTGGTGGGCGCCCGATTCCGCCAGGTGCGCTCAGAGCTCCGACTGGTGGAGGGGGAACTCCACAGGTTGCGCCTGGACACGGCGGACGTGCTCCGTCACATCCCGTCCGGCGTAATCACGCTCGATGCGTCCGGCAATCTCGTCTACATGAACATTGCCGCGTCGGAGTTGTGCGGTCTGGACCCCGTCGGTCTCCTCGGTCTCGACCTGCTTCCCGAACTCGAACGCCAGGCGCCGGACGTAGCCTCCGCCGTGCGCGAGACGATGGAAACCGGGCGCCGCGTACAGGATCGGGAGGCCGAGGTGGTGGCGGTCTCGGACTCCGGTGCCGGCGGGAGGGGTGACGACCCGATCCCGGTGGCGGTGAGCACAACGATGCTCCTGGACGTGGGCGCCGGTCCATCTCACGTCGTTCTTCTCCAGGATCTTCGGGCAGTTCGCCAGCTGGAGAACCTCCGACTCCGCGCGGGGAAGCTCGAGGCAGTGGCCGAACTGTCGGCGTCACTGGCGCACGAGTTGAAGAACCCCCTGGCCTCGGTTCGAAGCGCTGTGGAACAGCTTTCCGCGCGGGCCGCGGCGAACGAAGACGAGCAAATCCTTGGACGCCTGATCGTCCGCGAGGCCGACAGGTTGAGCCGGATTCTGAGCGAGTTCAGCGACTTCGCCCGCGTGGGGGTCGCGGAGAGAAAGCCCGTCGACGTGGGGCGCCTGATGAGCGAGGTCATCGAGACGGTGCGTCGGAACCCGGCGGCGGAGGGGCGAGCCACGATTACGACCGAGATCCTGGACGACATGGCGGGCCTGTGGGGAGACCCCGAGCTGTTGCATCGGACCCTCCTCAACCTGGTCCTGAACGCCGTCCAGGTAGGTGACCCGGCGGAAGCCGTCACGGTGCGGGTAGTGGCGGATGCCCTGCGCCCCGACCTCGTCCCGTCAGAGGTTTCCCTGGGACATCCCGTCCGCATCCGAGTGGTCGATGACGGTCCCGGGATCGAGGCGGAAGACCTCCCACGCATCTTCGATCCATTCTACACGCGGCGGCAGGGCGGAAGCGGACTCGGGCTGTCCATCGCGCACCGCGCGGTCCAGGCCCACGGCGGAGCCCTGATCGCGAGTTCGAACGTCGGCGAAGGAGCCACGTTCGCGATGGTGCTTCCCCGCCGTACGGGGAAGGGGAGGCCGAACCCGGACACCGGGGCGACGGCCGCGGATCCGGCACGCGACGGCCGTGCGGCAGATACGAAGTCGGCGGCGGGTGCCGCGGACAAGCAAGGACGAGCCACGAAGAGCGCGGGCGAGCGCGCACACATCTAGGAGACCGGCTGCCGGCCGGTGTCCAAAGGAGCCGACATGCGAGACAAGCCGTTGATTCTCCTGATCGACGACGAACAGAGCCTCATCGAGACTCTGACCGTCTTGCTCAGGGGTGAAGGATACGACGTCATCTTCGAGTTGACCGGTGCGGGTGGGCTCAAGGCGTTCAAGGACCAGAGCCCGGACCTGGTTCTCTCTGACGTCCGCATGCCGAAGATGAGCGGAATCGAGGTGCTCGAGGAAATCCGGAGGACGAGCCCGAACACTCCGGTCGTCCTGATGACAGCCCAGGCGTCCCTGCAGTCGGCGATTCAAGCGGTCAACCTCGGCGCCACGCACTACGTGCAGAAGCCGTTCGAGAACGACGAACTGCTGGCCGTCCTCGGCCGCTCGCTGGACTGGGGGAGACTGAAGCATGAGAACGCGGGCTTGAAGAGGGAGCTCAAGAAGGTACAGACGCTCAAGACAGGAAAGCCGATCGGAGTCAGCCCCACGTTCGAGGCGGCGCTCAAACTGGCGGAAAGCGTGGCCGACAGCGAGTCAACGATCCTGATCGGAGGAGAGAGTGGTACCGGTAAGGAAGTATTCGCCCGATATCTCCACGACCTGTCGCCCCGGTCCAACCGACGGTTTCTGTCGCTGAACTGTGGTGCCCTTCCCGAGGGGCTTCTGGAGTCTGAACTGTTCGGCCACGTGAAGGGGAGTTTCACGGGAGCGGTGAGGGACAAGGAGGGTCTGTTCATCGCGGCATCCGGAGGCACCTTCTTCCTGGACGAGGTCGGTGAGATGGCGCCATCGACCCAGGTCAAGCTTCTTCGGGTCCTGCAGCAGAGAGAGGTCATTCCCGTCGGAGCCACCGAGGCGATCCCCGTCGACGTGCGGCTGATTGCAGCCACGAACCGGGACCTCGAACGCGACATCGAGGAAGGCCGCTTCCGGCGCGATCTGTACTACCGCCTGAACGTCATCACCTTGGAACTTCCCCCGCTTCACAACCGGGAAGAGGACATCGAACTCCTGGCCGAGCACTTCCTGGCGGCCCAGGCCGAGGGAGATCCGCGCGGAGCGAAGAAACTGTCGGGGAAAGCTCTTACGGTGCTCAAGGAATATCACTGGCCCGGAAACGTGCGGGAACTCGAGAACGTGATCGAGAGAGCGGTAGTGCTTACGGCGGGAGCTACGATCAAGCCCGAAGCGCTACCGTCCAGGCTGCGGGAGGCGCCACCCGAGCCGCTGGTGCAGGACCGTCCGGCGGTCAACCCGGCACTCGACATCATCGAGCGCGCCTACATCGAACACGTGCTTCGAGCCGAGGCGGGCAACAAGACCAGGGCCGCGGAAGTTCTCGGGATCGACCCGAGCACGCTGTACCGGAAAATCAAGCGCTATGACCTCGATGCATGAGGCACTAACCATTGCAGTACGGCAGGCAAAGTTTGCAGAGTGCAAGAGAAGCGATCGGGGACGGAGTGTGGCGATCTGCCCTCCAAAAACGTAACTGCTTAAAACGCAAATCTTTGTGGCCGTTCAAACCGACCGGCATACGGGTTGCCGTTACCCATGGCCGGAGGCAAGGTCCTCCACCGGTGAACGAAAACTGCTACTCGGAAGAGAAACCGTTCACAAACCAGAACAGATGGAGGACTAATGCTCCGCAACACGAAGGGTTTCACTCTGATCGAACTGCTGATCGTAGTCGTGATTATCGGCATCCTTGCCGCGATCGCGATTCCGCAGTTCGCCAGCACCAAGGAGAAGGCGTTCGACGCGACCGCCAAGAGCGACGTCCGCAACGCCATGTCGTCCCAGGAGGCCTATTTCGCCGACGAGCAGACGTATGCTCCGGGCGCCATGGCCACGGGAAGCTTCACTACGAGTTCGGGCATCGCGATTTCCGCTTCGGCCGCGTCGGCCGGCGGCTACGCGATCACCGCGTCGCACACCAGCTCAGGCAACACGTTCTGGGTGCAGGTCGGCACGGGAAGCTCGATCGAGGGCAAGGTCCAGAAGGCTCCGTAAGGTCGCCTTCAGTATCTTCGACTCTCTTGAGGATCGCAGACCAGGGCGCGGCGGGACTTCCCGCCGCGCCCTTTGGTCATCCTGACCGGCTCGCGCTGTCGCGCCGAGAGCACCGCGGATGATCTCCATCGGGCGGGTCAGAAGCGCGTTTCCCCCTCGGGTAGCCGTGGCCGGCCTCTTCCTGGCCGTCGCCGCAGCCTTCTTCGACCGGGTCCTTTTTCGGGGCGAGGTGTTCTTCAGCCGCGACGTGGCCCCCTTTTTCTACCCGATGAAGCACTTTCTGGTCTCTGCGGTGCGGGCCGGAGAGCTTCCCTTGTGGAATCCATGGGTCGCCGGTGGGGAGCCGTTCTTCGCTTCGCTTCAACCCGGCCTCCTGTATCCGGGCAGCCTGATACTCTACGGCCTTCCCATGCCCGCCGCCTTCGACTGGCTGGTCGTGCTGCACTATCCGCTCGCGGGCGTGGGGCTGGCTCTCTTGCTGCGGCGCTGGGGGCACGGTTGGACCGCGGCGGTGATGGGCGGATCCGTGTTCATGCTGGGCGGCTTCTTCGTGTCGCTCGGAAATTTCATCAACAACCTGCAGACCGTGGCCTGGCTTCCCTGGCTCTTTCTTGCCTGGGACGATGTGCTGGACGGCGGACGGATCAGAGACCTGCTGCTGTTCGCAATACTGTGCGGCGTCGCGTTCCTCGGCGGCGAGCCGCAGATGCTGGCCCTCGGTCTCGCGCTGGTCTTCGCACACGGTCTGTTCAAGGTCCAGGATCGGAAGCTGCCGCGCCCCAGGCAGACGATGGCGTTCGTGATCGCCGGCGTGCTCGCGGTTGCCCTCGTTTCGGTGCAACTCCTGCCGTTTGCCGAGTACATGAGCCATTCGGTGCGCCGACTTCCCATCGAGCTGGAGTACGCATCGTCCCGCTCGCTCGAGCCGACCGGAGCCCTGCACTGGCTGTTGCCGCCGGCCCTGCATACAGGGGCCCACGGCTTCTCGACTCGTTTCATGGCCAGCTCCGGGGTGCCGTGGATTCTGAGTATCTACGGGGGTGGCATCGCCCTGGCCCTGGCGCTGATCGGTGCGCTTCGGGGCCGCGGCCGTCGCTGGATCCTGTTCTGGGCGGCGGCAACGCTCGTCTCCGTCCTGCTCGCCCTGGGTAGCCACAGTCCCCTGTATCGTGCCCTGTTCACCTGGGTCCCTGCGTTTCGGCCGTTTCGGTATCCCGAGAAGTTCCTCCTGATCGGAGCGCTGGCCGTCGCGGTGTTTGCCGCGCAGGGAACGGATCGGTGGCTGGCCATCGGTGGCGGGGAGACCCGGCGATCGCGCGTGGTGAACGGCATGGGCGTGTGGCTGCCCATTCTCGCCGTGGCCGTCGGGTATGCGGGCACGGCCCTGCTCCTGGAACGGGTGGAGGGTTTACTGCCCGGAGCCTGCGGGGCCTGGCTCGGCGGGGCCCTCCTGTGCGAAGATCCCCAGAGCGCCGCTGACCTGTATGGCGGGATCGCCCGGCGGATCGCCGCCCTGACCCTGTGTCTGGCCGTCGTGACCTGGTTGTACCGGTCGCGCCGGCTGCGACGCAGCCTTGCTTCGGTGATCGTTGTGGCACTCGCGGTGGCCGATCTCACGCTCGCTCACCGCGACGTGAATCCGTCGGTCGAGAGCGAAGTCTACGTGACGGCTCCGTGGACGGCCGACGCGCTCGCCGAACTCATGTCCGGCCGCGGCGACGTTCGCTACCGGGGGTCTCCCCACCACGCGGCCATGGGAAGCATCGTGACCGTGCGGGGCGCCTGGGAGCTATCGAACATGTACCTCGACTATCAGACCATGGGACCGAATGTGGGGCAGATTTTCGGCATCCCGATGCAGGACGGTCTCCAGGGCGTGGAACTCATCTCGGTGGCCCTGACGAACGAGGCCGCGCTGCGCGCATGGAGTGAAGATCCGCTGCGCTTTCTCCAGGCCATGAACGTGGGCTTCTACGCCGATGCCACGGCAAGCGCGGATTCGATTGACGGGCTTACCCTGGTAGCCTCGCATCCGGAGCTCCCGATTCGCATCTATGAAGTTCCAGATCCCGTGGCACGACTCTACCTGGTGGGCGAATTCGAGGTACGGGAAGGCCAGGCGGGGGCGCTACGCCGAGTTCTGGAAGACGAGTTCGCCCTGGGTGCCAGGGCTGTTCTGGAGGCCGAATACCCGCTCGAACTCGACCCGGAGGCGACCGGGGACGTCCTTTCACGCTCGGACCACGCCAACCGGCTCACCGCGAAGGTGAACGCGTCCGGGCCGATGCTGGCCGTGCTCAGCGACCGGTGGTATCCGGGCTGGAAGGCCCGGGTCAACGGCGCGGACGTCCCCGTGCTTCGTGCGAACGGGGTCTTCATGGCGGTTCCCGTACCGGCTGGAGTCAGTGACGTGGAATTCCACTTCACCCCGGGCTCGGTGCTGCTGGGCGCCGTGATCAGCCTGACCGGATTGCTGGCCCTCACCGCGGTCTGGATCGCGGCCCGGAGCCAGAAACTGTGATCACGAGCAAGAAGACCTGGCCTTCGCCCGCCGCCCTCCGGGGGCTTGCCTTCGGACTGTTCGCCGTGACGCTCGTGGTCACGGCCCTGACGGCGAGCGACTACGGGATTGCCAGTGACGTCGGAAACTACTTCTACAGCTCGCTGCGCCAGTTTGCCTGGGCACGTGACCTGTGGGCGGCTCTCATCAGTGGCGAGCCCACCGCAGTGCTCAATCAGGATCGGGTCTTCGAACACTGGCGCTGGTACGCGGAGAGGATTCCGCACCCGCCGCTCTCTCGCGAGCTGAGCGGCATTTCCTGGTTCTTCCTCCGCGACCTGACCGACCCCCTGACCGCGTACCGTGGCGCCGTGATGCTGACGTTCGCGGCCCTCACGGCCTCCGTCGGAGTCTACACGGCGTGGCGCACCCGTTCGCTGGCGGCCGGCCTTGCCGCGGGCCTGGCGGTTCCGGCGTTTCCGGTCCTGTTCGCGCATGGCCACCTGGCCCACACCGACCTGTTCGTGGCCGCGTTCTGGTTCTGGTCCGTCGCTTCGCTCGACTATGCCGTCAAGGATGGAGGAACGGGCTGGTTCCTGAGTTCGGGCCTGTTCCTGGGCGCTGCCACCGCGACCAAGTTCTCGGGCCTGCTGCTGCTCCCGGTTCTGGCGATATGGCTCGTAGCCAACCGGAGCGGCTTGGCCGCGTTCCTGGTGCTCTGCCTGACCGGCGCCCTCGTCTTCATCGCGGTGAATCCCGTCATGTGGGTAGACCCGGTTCAGGGAGTCGCCGACTACCTGAACGCCGGGCTGGACCGGGCGGCTGCCGACGAAACGCGGATCGCGACCGAGTACCTCGGTGAAGTCTACCTGTTCAGGCCGCCGTGGCCCTATCCCTACGTGTGGACGGTGATCGTCTTTCCGCTGTCCCTGCTGGCCGCCGCGGTGGTGGGCCTCTTCGCACCGCGGTCAGGCCCGCTGCGCGGGTTGACTCTCCTCAACATGGCCGTGCTGTATGGCGCCCTGGCGCTGCCGTCCGCGCCCATGCATGACGGGGTCCGTCTGTTCCTGCCACTGTTCCCGTTCTATTGCGCGCTCGCCGGATCCGGATCCGTGGCCATCGGGGAATGGACAACTCAGGTTCTGCAGATCCGCCTCCCGTCGATCGCGGAGCGGCGTGATCTCATCGTGGCGCTGGCGATCGTCGCCGTCATTGCCCCGGCTGCCATCCGCACGGCGCAGGTGCATCCGTACCAGTTGTCGTACTTCAACGCGCTTGTTGGAGGCGTGGAGGGAGCCGAGCAAAGGGGCCTCGAGGTCACCAACCTGAAGGAAGTGTTGAACCGGGCGGTGCTGGTCGACCTGGTGGAGGCGCTCCCCGAGGACGCGCTGGTGGATCCCGGCTTTTTCATCGAGGAGGTTTGCTTCTACCAGGCCATCGGGTGGGTCCCGGCCGAGTGGAGGGTCGAGACGCAGCTCTCGAAACCCGACGGGTCGGACGACATCGCGTTGGCATGCGAGGGCCCGGCGAGCTTCACCACCGTGGCCCTGGATCGGCAGGCGGGTGCGGCCGACTTCGTCTTCGTTCTGAATCGCAAGGCCCAGTGGCGGCGGACGGAGAGCGCGCTAATCGGCTTCGGCGGACCGCCGATGCTGGAGGTCTCGCTCGAAGGGGTGCCTCTGATGATGGTCTATCGAACCCGATGATCAGCGACCGGGCGTCAAAACGGTTCGTCCTGTGGGCCGGTGTGGCCCTGGGCATCCTTGCCTTCGCGTGGCTGCTCCCAGGCCTGGACGACGTGGGGATCGCCTGGGACGAGCCGTACTACTTCGATTCCACGAATCGAATCCAGGACTGGGCTTCACGGGTGGTCAGCGGTCCGGATCGGGCGGAGCAGCTCAGCCAGAAAGTCGTCCGGGAGACGTTCAACTGGCGTCGCTACTGGAACCCGCATCCCCCGGCTTACAAGCTGGCCATGGCGGCCACGGAGGCGACGTTCGGTCGGTGGACCGGGGAGATCGTCGGCTTTCGCCTCGCTCCCCTCGGCTTCTTCTCACTACTCGTGGCATGTGTCACCTGGTTGGCGGGTCTGACCTGGGGGAGGGCGGCCGGGATCGGCGCGGGGCTGTCGATTCTCCTAATGCCGCGGGTCGTGGGACACGCCCACATCGGCGCCACCGACACGCTGACCACCCTGGCCTGGTTCGTGGCTTCCGCAGGATTCGTGCTCTATGTGCTCGATGGCAGGCGACGTTTCCTGGCTGTGGGTGCGGGGGCGCTGGGAGTGGCCCTGGCCACCAAGTTCACCGGGTACATGATTCCCCTGGCGATGCTGCTGTGGATGATCGCGTACGGCAGATCGCGCCGCGCCGTCACCGGGGCCGTGCTGTGGGGACTCGGTGGGCTCGTGGTTGCGTGGGCGCTCAACCCCCTCATGTGGCACGACCCGGTGACCGAGACACTTCGCCTGGTGCAGGACAGCCTCGCGCGCGCCGAGGTGATCCCGATCGCGACTTACTACATGGGACGCGTCTGGGGATATGAGGTACCCGGGCACCACGTGGTCGTGATGACCCTCATTACCGTCCCCCTCTCCATTCTCGTTCTCTCCGCATGGGGCACGGTCGTGTCGGCCCGGCACTGGGAAGACCGGCCCGTGGGCGGACTCTGCCTGACACAGATTTTGTTTTTCGTGGCCCTGCTGGCTGCGCCTGGATCACCCAATCATGACGGCATCCGCCTGTGGCTGCCCATGTTTCCGTTCGTGGGAGTCCTGGCCGGTCGGGGATTCGGCTCCGCCGTACAGGTAGCGCGGCAGCGGATCCCCGAGCCGAAGGCGCCACTCGCAGCCCTGGTTCTTGGAGCGGTGTTCTTCCTCCCTCCCTACGTCCAGACGACGCGCGCCGCCCCTCTCTACCTCGCCTACTACAACGAGCTGATCGGCGGAGTGAAGGGCGCGGCGAACGCCGGGATGGAGACGACATACTGGCTCGAGGCCGTCACCCCCGCATTCCTCGAGCGGGTCGGCGAGACTCTGCCGACCGGCGCCCGTCTGGCCGCATGGCCCAACGTCGAGCACTATCAGTGGCTCCAGCAGAACGGCATGCTGAGAGATGACATAGTCGTGACCGAGCAGATGCCGCCCGATTACCTTCTGCTCGTGGCTCGCAGGGCGTCGTTCCAGCCTTACCACAAGCGGATCTACGAGAACGTGCGCCCGGAGCTGGCCGTCGAGATGGACGGTGTCGAACTCGTGGGCCTGTACGCCTGGGAGCCGAACGAAGAGGTCGAACCAGATCCGGAGGATCCGTGAAGACGCTGGACGCAGTCGTTCCCGTATACAACGAAGAGGCCATCCTTCCAGAGCTCAACCGTCGCCTGGCGGATTCGCTCGGTGGCCTCCCGTATGACTGGCGCATCATCTACGTCGACGATGGCAGTCGGGATCGGACCCCGGAGTTGCTGGCGGGATTCGCAGCGGAAGATCCTCGCGTCGGCGTCGTCCACCTGTCCCGCAATTTCGGTCAGCAGCTGGCCATTTCTGCCGGCCTGGCGACGACCGGGGCCGATGCGGTGGTGCTTCTCGACGGCGACCTGCAGGATCCTCCCGAGGTGATACCGCTCCTGGTCGAGAAGTGGGAAGACGGGTATGACGTCGTCTATGCTCTCAAGCGGGACCGGAAGGAAGCTCTGCCCAAGCGGGCCCTGTTCAGCCTGTTCTACCGGATTCTGCGTCGTCTGAGCAACGTGGACATTCCGGCCGACGCCGGGAATTTCTCCCTGATGGACCGCTCGGTCGTGGACGTGATCAACACCATGCCCGAGCGCGATCGGTACGTGTCGGGACTGCGCGCCTACGTCGGGGGCAGGCAGACCGGTGTGGAATTCGAACGCGCGGCGCGATACGCGGGGCAACCGCGTCAATCTCCGCTCAAGCTGATGCGCATGGCGACGGACGCCTTCTTCGCCTTCTCCGAACTGCCGCTCCGGCTGGCCACGATCATGGGGTTCCTCGTCTCCGGCGTCGCCTTTGTGGTTCTTCTCAACGTCCTGTACCAGAAGCTCATTTCCGGCGCCGCGATCCTCGGTTGGGCGTCCACCATGACGTCCATCCTCTTCCTGGGAGGGATCCAGTTGATCGCCGTGGGAGTGATCGGTGAGTACATCGGCCGCATCTACAACGAGGCGAAGGGCAGACCCGCCTGGGTCGTCGGCCGGTATCGGAATCTCTCGGGCGGCGCCATCGAGGCCGCACGGCCCCTTCACGACGAGCGCGATCCCGCTTGACGATTCCTCGCAGCCGGGTATGGTGGATCTTCGCACCCCTGAACCTCCTGCTGGTGGGCTTCGTTCTATTCTTCGCCGGCCTGCGGATCGCCCGTCCCCAGACGGTCTTCTACTACACCGAGGGCCCGGTGCTGGGGAGCCTCGCGGCCCTGGAGTCGGGTGACCTGTCGGATCTCTATCCCGCGGACGGCTGGTTGGAGCCCCCTGTAGTACTGACGCTGTACCCGCCAACATACTTCCTGGGTGCCGCAGCCCTGGATCGGTGGCTCGGGAGCGAAGGCACCTTCACCGGACTCCGGATCCTGAGCGCCGCGGCCCTGTTGGGGTTGCTGGCCCTGCTCGCGTGGCACGCGCTCGGGCGGCGCGCTCCTCCGGCATGGACCCTCGCGCTCGCGGCCACGCTCCTGGTTTCTCCGGGCGTGTACAGGCTGGCCGGAGGCGCGCAGGCCGATACTCTCGCCCTGGTGCTGACCTGGGTGGGGATCACCGCGGCGCTCGGGACCAGGGCGAGCGGCGTTCGCAAGGGAGCGCTTCCACTGGCGTTGGCGGCCGCGGCTTTCTTTCTCGCCTTCTTCTCGAAGCAGAGTTTCGTGGCGGCGCCCGCCGCGCTCGCGGTGGTCCTGCTTCTCGAGAGGCGGATCCGGGCCGGGGTCGTCTTCTCTGTCGGCCTGGCGGGCATGGCCCTGCTTGGCATTTACCTCCTCGATGTCCTGACCTCGGGAGGGTATCTGGCCAACACGCTGGGGGCGCTTACCGGGGCGTCTGGCTGGACGAACCTGGCGTCGTCGCTGTGGGCAAGCAGACCCCTGCAGTGGCTTCCCGTGGTAGCCGCCGTACTGCTGGCCTCGCGCGGACAGTTGCGCCTGGGTTTTCCGGAGGTCTACCTGGTCGCGAGCACAAGCCTCCACATGATCGCAATGCTCAAGACCGGCTCCAGCGTCAACTACCTGCTGGAGCCATCCTTCGCGCTTCTTCTGCTGGCCGTGACCCGGGGATCTTCCGCCGCCGATGAGACCGCTTCGGCACGGACGACGGACTACCGCGGATCCGCACGGACTCGAGCGGCCGTTACGATCCTCCTCGCCGTCGCCTTTGCGGTCACGGCGAGCGATGCGGTCCTGGGAGAGGTGCGCAGCACCCGAGCCTGGTTGGCGAGGGCGGGTCAGACGACAGTGTCCGAGTTCGACGGGTACCCGCTGGTGGACGCGGCGTTCTTCCCGGCTATCCTGGCGCGGGGCGGCCGCCCGTGGCTCAACGACCCGTTCGCCTTCGGCGCCCTCGAGGAGACGGGGCAGTGGGACCCCTCGAGGCTGGTATCGGACCTGAACTCCCGGGCCATTCCGTTCGCGCTCACCCTGGTCAACGTAGGCACGGAGCCGGCGCCTCCCGGAGCGGGGACCCAGGAACTGCTGTTCGCCTACTTCTGGCGATCGACTCCCGTGTGGACGGCCCTGACGGGCTCCTACGCCCCGTCCCGGTCCGGCTCCCTGACTGTATTTCTTCCCCGGGAGGAGCCGGAACCGTGAGGGCACCGACTGGCGGGCGGATGTTCGGTTGGTTTCTCCTCCTCGTTCCGTTCGTTCCGCTGGCCTGGTTGTTTGGCGAGATCGATCGTACGCGTGGCCTGGTCCCTCCCAACGAGGCTCTGCTGGGCCTGTTCGTGTTCGGCTGCCTGGCCGTGTTCGGCGCCCGGTTGCTCCCGGCCCGCGTGCCCGAGCGGGTCCTGCAGATTCTCGATCGCGAGCGCGGCGCTGGCTCGAAAATCACCGGTGGGGCGGTTCTTCTCCTGGTCGTGCTGCTGCTCGTCACAGCGGTCTTCGCCTTCGCCCGCCGCCCTCTCCTGATCGACAGCGTCATTCAGTGGTTCCAGGCGCAGATCTTCGCGTCGGGGCGGCTGTATGCCGAAGCGCCTCCGGACGAAGCCTTTTTCGCCGTCCAACACATGCTGGTGGACGGGGGCCGCTGGTACTCCCAGTATCCGCCCGGGCACTCGGCGCTTCTCGGCCTCGGAGCGGCGCTGGGTGCAGGGTGGCTGGTTCCCGTGGCGCTCTCCGTCGGAACCGCGCTGCTGCTGTACGGCTTCACGCGGCGCGCCTATGACCTGGCCACGGCTCGAACCACGGTGATCGTGCTGGCGCTGGCGCCGTTCTTCTGGTTCATGGGGGCCAGCCACATGAACCACGTGTCGGCCCTGTTCTTCGTGGCAGCCTTCCTCTACCTGCTGGTTCTCTGGGAGGGGAACGGATCCCCGTGGGTGCTGTTCGGGGCGGGACTGGCGATCGGGGCAGCGTTTCTCTCACGCCCCCTCACCGCACTCGCCGTTGGAATCGCACTGGCCCCGTTCGTACTGGCCAGGGCATGGCGAGAACGTGACGCCCGCTCGGTCCTCGCGGGTGCGCTCGGAGCCCTGGCCCTGGCTATGGTGTACCTGGGTTACAACGCGGCGACTACAGGGGACCCTCTTCTGCCCGGATACATCAAGCTGTGGGGCGCGGATCATGGCCTGGGCTTCCACACGACCCCGTGGGGCGAGATGCACTCGCCGCTCGCCGGCGTGCGCAATGAGCTGACGGACCTGGCGCTGCTCTCGAGCCTCATGTTCGAGGGTCCGGTCCCGGCCCTGCTTCCGGCCGGTCTGCTGTTCGCGGCGGGCTGGGCTTCGAAGGAATGGGACCAGCGGCTGATGGTCGGTTTTCTGGCCATACCTCTGGCCTATCTCTTCTACTGGCACCGGGACGCATTCCTCGGTCCACGTTACCTGTACTCCGGGCTGGCCTTCCTCGCGCCTCTCACCGCCAGGGGGCTGCTGGAACTGTTCCGGCGCACCGCGGGTCGTACGCTATGGAAGGGCGCCGCCCTTACCCGGGTGCCGGTCCAGAGCGCCGCCGGTATGCTGCTCGTGCTGAGTTTCGTTTACGCCGCCGCCTACTCGACCCCCCGCAGGTTCCACGTTTATCGCTCCGGACTTGCCAGCATGAAGGTGGATCTCGCCGCCGAAGCCAGGGCACACTCGGTGGGCGACGCCGTCGTCTTCGTGTCCGTGAGCTGGGGGAATCGACTGCTGGCTCGCATGCGGGGACTCGGGGTGTCCGCCTCGGGCGCGGAGACCGCGTACCGGCAAGGCGATCACTGTGCGCTGGAGTTGATCCTCCGACGCGCGGAAGCCGAAGGTTGGTCCCGCGATCGGACGGCGGCTGCGGTTTCCGAACTGGAGCCCGGTGGGCAGACGGTGCCTGCCTCGAGCCCCCTGACCAACGGAGATCCGACGCTTCGCCTGGTTCCGGGGGTCGACCTGCCGGCAGTGTGCCTGGACCAGATCGCGTACGATCGCGCGGGCTACTCGAACTACTCGCCCTTCCTCGCGGACCAGGATCCTTCTCTCAAGGGTTCCCTGGTGATCGCGAGAGACTTGAGAGAACGAAACCGGGAATTGGCCGAGGCCTATCCCCAACGTCGCGCCCTGTTGTTCAGAAACGGCCGGTTCATCCCACTGGAATGAGGTCCTTGACCCTCTGTTGAGAGAAGGGGATACCCTCACCTCGCGACGCGCCCGGCCGACAGCGAGGTACGATGCGATACAGACCCATCCGGGGGGCAGTGGGTGTCACGCTGCCGGAACTCCTGATCGCTCTCACGATCGTCGGAACGCTCGCGGCGCTGGGGGCGAGCGGCTTTCGGTCTCTGCGTGCCGCGACCTCCATGCGCGCCGCCACCTGGTCGGTTCGAAACCATCTGGTGCTGGCCCGTTCCCTGGCTGTCGCACGGCGCGAGAAGATCAGGGTTCGGCGTGGTCCGCATGGCGATCTTGTGCTTCTCACCGCGTCCGGCGAGACGGTGGTGGCCGCCGCCGTGGGCCCGGGTGCCGACGTGCCCGTCGACTCACTGCGCGTCCGCCCTTCCACCCTGCGTTTCAACGCGCGCGGGCAGGCAGCCCCAGGGAGCGTGTACCTGTATCGGGGCGATCGGGTCGTACGCGTGGTCACGAATTTCCTCGGGCGCCTTCGCGTGGAGGCATATCGGGCACCGTGATGCATTCCCGGGCGGCGGAGGATTCGGACAGGATTCACTGCGTTATGCATGGAAAGAGCTCGGAAATGACCCGAATTACCCCATATGTCAGCCGTTTCAACGTGGTCAAGTTCTTGCACCCGGTACTTGCGGGAGACCGTGCCCGGACCGGGTTCGGCCTTCCCGAGGTGATCGTAGCCGTCACGGTGTTCGGGGCTGGAGTTCTCGGAGTGGCGGCGGTGGGTGGCGCGGCCCGGAATCTGGCGCACATCGCAGCGGTGCGAAGCGCGCAGACGGTCGCGGCGGGCAGCGCGCTCGAGAACGTTCCGGTGGACGTACGGGGACATCTCGAGGTTACGGCCGATACGGCCGCGGTCGCTCCCGGATTGATCGAGATCCGCTTGACAGTGAGTGGATCAGGGTCAGCCGGCGCTCGACGGTGGGTGGTCAGGAGGCTGGTGGCCGGCCCGTAACACTGTACGGCGACGGGTAACCGTTGCGTGCATGCCACACGCAGGTCAACTTGGCTGCGTCGGCGGAGGCGAACACGTGTAAACAGCGGATTGACGCGCCGGGCTGAGTCGTCGTAAAGTGACGAACCACTCAGCCGGCCCCGACAGAATCTCGTAGAGCAAGTCTATCATGGCCCTATTCGGCATCGGCCGGAAAAAGAAGACGGTTGGCCTCGACGTGGGTAGCGGCTTCATCAAGGTCGCGGTCATCGATCACTCGGGTGACGAGCCCGAGGTCGAGCGGCTCGTCGTGCACCGTCTGGGTGCTGACGCGATCGTCGAGGGTGAGGTCATGGATCCAGGTCTGGTGGCCGAGACCATCGACACGCTCTTCGTCGAAGAGGGTATCAACGATCGAGATGTCGTAGCCTCTGTCGGCGGCCGGGACCTGATTATCAAGCCCATCCAGATGGATCGGATGAAGAAGGCGGATGCCCGCGAAGTCATCCGCTGGGAGGCCGAACAGCACGTGCCGTTCGACATGGACGACGTGCAACTGGACTTCGAGATCACCGATCCGGAGGGTGAGGGCCTGCAGATGAGCGTCCTGCTCGTCGCCGCGAAGCGTGAACTCGTCGAGAACAAGGTAGCTCTTCTCGAGGAAGCCAACCTGGCCCCGCGAATCATCGATGTGGACGCGTTCGCCCTCCATAACTCGCTCGAGCTCAACTACCCGGAGGCCACCAGGGGTATCTCGGGCCTGGTGAGCATCGGGCACGAGACCACGAACGTGAACATCCTCGAGGACGGGGTGCCCGTCCTCACGCGCGATATCTCCTTCGGTACCCGTCGCCTCTCCCTCGACCTCCAGCGCGAACGTGGAATGCTGGCCGAGGAAGCCGAGGCGGTTCTGAGGGGCGACAGCATCGACGAGAGACTCCGCAATTTCCTTTACGAGCGGGCGCAGGAGGTAGGGCGGGGAATCGAGCGTGCCACGGCGTTCCTCGAGACCCAGGAAGTGGGGGCCAGTCTCGGTCGGCTCTACCTGTGCGGCGGCGGAGTGCGCGTCCCCGGCCTGGTCGAGGCGCTGGCCGAGAGGCTCGGCGTGGAAACGCGGGTGGCGAGTTCGTTCGAGGTTCTGAGCGTAAAACCGGGCGCTGCCGAGAAGGAAGACATGCAGCACATGGGGCCCATGATGATGTTGGCCGTCGGCCTGGCCCTGCGGGACGCGGCGTGAGGACCGGACCATGATCGAGGTCAATCTTCACCCCGAGGGTTCGAAGCGGCGCCGCAAAGGCCTCGGACTTCCCAAGGCCCCCGGCTGGCTGAAGCCGACAGGTTCCGGACACGGCAAGGATCCCTGGCTGATCGCGGCCGTGGTCATACCCGCGCTCGTTCTGCTGGTCGTGGGTTGGCTCTGGATGTCACAGCGAAGTGAACGCGGAGCGATCGACGCGCGAATCGCCGAGGCGGTCGAGGACTCGACACGTCTTTCCGATTTGCGGGCTCTCAGCGACAGCCTGATGGCCCGCGAGGCTCAGATTCGGGAGCGCCTGGATTTGCTGAGTGGCCTCGACGACGGTCGGTTCGTGTGGCCGCATCTCCTCGATGAGATCAGCCGAGCGCTCCCGGGCTATGCGTGGCTGACATCGATTCGCGAGGCCAGTGCGGCTCCGGACCTCCAGGTGCAGGTCGATGGGATGGCCGCGAACCCGCTGGCGATCACCGCCTACGTGCGGCGTTTGCAGGAGTCGCCGTTCGTCGGGCAGGTCAGGATACTCGGAAGCCAGGAACAGGATCTCGATGGATTCAGCGCTCACTCGTTCAAGTTGATTGTATCCTACAGTGAGCCGGCGGAGACGCTGGCCGCCGATGTCACGGGAGGGGCCTGACCATGGCGATCCTTCCGCAAGACCAGCGGCAACAGGTCATGCTGTTCGTGGTCATCCTGGCGATCGCGGCTGGAGCGCTGTTCTACAACTTCGTCTACAGCCCCGGGGTCGCGGAACTCGTCGAGCTGTCGGATCGTGTCGAAGACCTGGAGACCCAGAATCAGATCGCGGAGACCCGCGTCGGGAACCTGCAGGAACTTCGCGACCGCATCAGTCTCTCCGAGACACAGTTCGACCTCGTCCAGCGCCTTGTGCCGTCGAACGCCGAGGTTCCGGCGATCTACGAGGCTATCGCCACGGAAAGCCAGGCCCTCGATCTGCGCCTGATCAACGTGGAGCCCAGTCTCCCGGAGCCTGCGGACAGTGGGGCTTATTTCTTGCGACAAGAGTGGCAGATGCAGGTGCAGGGGGACTACCACTCGCTGGCCGAGTTCCTGACTCGCGTGGCTTCGTTCGATCGCATCGTACGGCCCAAAGTGACGCAGGTCAGCGCGGCAGGTGAGACGCCGAGTGGCCGGCAGCTGGTGTTGGCCTCGTTCGGATTGGAGACATTCGTATTGGCTCCGGAGCGGACCCGGCCCGAGAGCGAGGAGGGTGGCGAATGACAGAGCGCTCTCTGGTCGCCGTGGCCCTTCTTCTGCTGTTGGGTGCACCGGAGTTGATGGCCCAGACGGCCGAGCAGGATCCGGTGACCGAGGTGGACAGGGCCCAGACCGCTCCGGCGTTGGAGCGTGAGACGTTCTCCTATGTGGCGGGAGGAAGGCGGGATCCGTTCCGTCCGCTGGAAGCAGGCGATGAACTCGGACCTCGATTCGAGGATCTCGAGCTGAGCGGGATCATATACAGCCCCGAAGCGGCAAGCGTGGTCGTCCTCGTGGATCGCTCAACACAGCGGCGATACCGGGTCTGGGAGGGCGACATCGTGGGCGGAGCGCAATTGCTGGACGTGACGCCGGACGAGGCGATCTTCGTGGTAACCGTCTTCGGCGTGACCAGGCAGGAAACGCTGCGCCTGAAGAACATGGACAAGGAGCAGGGCGGATGATCGGCAAACAGGTCCTCGCGACCCTCCTCGCTGGTCTGTGGGCGGTGGCGCCCGCGGGGCGAGTGCAGGAGGTCCGAATCTCCCCTTCCGGGGATGAGACCGAGATCGCCGTCATCAAGAACGGTGACGTGGAAATCCGGGACTTCATTCTGAGGGATCCGGCCCGGCTGATTCTCGACGTTCACGGAGCGGTCAACGAGCTTCCTGAAGGCACCTTCGAGGGAATCGGTCGCGGCGGGATCGTGCGGCTCAGGAGCAGCCAGTTCAGGGACGATGTCGTGCGTCTCGTGTTCGACCTCGCGAGACCCGCGACGTATCAGACGGCCGACGATGGAGATCGTTACACGGTTCGTTTCGCGAATCCGGGTGGCTCGTTCGAGCCGTGGAGCAGCGAATCCGTGATGGCCGGCACCGTTGCCATGACGGACCGCGTGCCAGAACCGACGCGGGTCCCGTCCCGTACGATGTCGCCCGCCGTCACCCAGGATGCGACGCAGCTCGAGCGGATCACGGTGGCGTACGACAGCGCGAGCATGCTGGAGGTGCTGGCTGGATTCTCGGAGTTCGCGGGAGTGTCCATCGTTCCGAGCTCCGACGCTGCGGCGATGAACGTGCAGGGTGTGGATATCCGGAACCAGCGCTGGGACGTCGCCCTGGACGCCATCCTCGCCTCACAGGGCCTGGGTTGGAGATTGCAGTCCGAGGGAATTCTGATCGTCGACAAGCTCGAGGGAATTCGAGCCCGGGACACGCTTCAGACCGAGACCCGGGTCTTCAAGATCAACTATGCCTCGGCTGATTCGGTTGCCTCCACTCTCGAGCGCCTGGCCACGCCGAACCGTGGACAGGTGGTTCCATACCTCGGAGCCAACTCCGTGATCGTGACGGACGCTCCGTCGGTCGTGGCGCGCATGGACAGCCTGATTCGCAACCTCGATGTCAAGACTCCGCAGGTTTCGATCGACGCCAAGATCATCTTCGTGGATCGCACGGACGTGATGGAGCTGGGGATCATCTACGACCTGAAGGACATGCAGGGTAACTCGATCAACGATGTAATCGGCGTTCCCGATCCTCTGAACCCGGGCGAGATTACGAACGCAACCCTGGTGGATCTCGCCGGAAACTCGGTCGCGGCCCTGGCCAACGCCAACGATCGCGTGCTGGCGCCCTCGCTGGAGATCCTGGCCTCCGTGGCGTTCGGCGACTTCTCGCTTTCCGCCTGGCTGCAAGCGCTCGAGCAGCACAAGCTCTCCGACGTGCAGGCCGCGCCGACGATCCAGGTGGTGGACAATCACCACGCCCGGATTCAGGTCGGTGAGAAGACGCCGGTGCGTGTGCTGGATGCGGGCACCGGGAACACCCAGGCCCAGGCGACGGTGCAGTACGAGGACACGGGGATCATCCTCGACGTGACGCCGCACATCACGAACAACAACCAGATCCTGCTCGACGTCTCGGCCGAGAGGTCGGGAATCCAGACCGACATTCCCGATGTCGGGTTCACGTTCCTCAAGCAGATCGGCCAGACCCGCCTCCTGCTCGACGACGGTGAGACGATGGTGATCGGTGGACTCACCTTGAGCCAGGTGGATCGGACCGAAACTGGAATCCCGTTTCTCATGGACCTGCCGGTCCTCGGAGCGCTCTTCCGCACGACCAAGAACTCGGAGCGGAAGACGGATCTGATCATCCTCGTCACTCCCCATATCGTGGACTGAGTCACCGGGGCGAGCTTTCGCGGACCCCCGCCTGTGCGGTGGGCCGATGGCTGGATGCAGACGCTGACGCGGGGCCGGGACGATTTCCGGCCCCGCGTTTTGCGTTGGGTCTGATCGCCGTATACTGCAGGCCGTTTCGCTCAGGGCACCCGTCCATGGAAGGCCGCCATGCTCCAGCACGTTCGATTCACGACCGCCGGCGAGTCCCACGGTAAGGGGACGCTGGTCATCCTGGAGGGTGTGCCCGCCGGTCTTCCTATCACCCCACTCGACATCGCCCGGGACCTGGCGCGCCGACAACTCGGTTACGGTCGCGGCGGTCGGATGGACATCGAGAAGGATGCCGGGGAGGTCCTTTCCGGGATTCGGCTTGGAGAGACCCTGGGCTCACCGGTCGCCATCTGGATCCGGAACCGCGACCACTCCAACTGGGAGGTCGCGATGGCGGTCGACGCCCGGACCGGGGTGGATGACGAGGAACTGCGCCGCGTCTTCCTACCCCGGCCCGGACATGCCGACCTCGTCGGGATGCTGAAGTATGACCGGGCCGACGCCCGGGATATCCTCGAGAGGTCGAGCGCGCGGGAGACGTCGGCTCGTGTGGCCGCCGGTGCCGTCGCGCGCCGCCTCCTGACCGAATTGGGGGTGTCGATCGGGAGCCATGTGACCCGCATCGGCGCCGAAACCGCGCAACGCCCCGAGGAGTGGCCCTCCGATCTCAACGAAGCGTCCGACGCCTCCGAGCTCCGGTGCCTCGACCCCGCGGCGGAAGATCGGATGAAGATGGCCATCGATGCGGCACGGGACGCGGGCGACACCCTTGGGGGCGAGTACGAGGTGGTCGCGACAGGGCTGCCCGTCGGTCTCGGCAGCCACGTCTCCTGGGATCGCCGTCTCGACGGACGACTGGCGGGGGCGCTGATGTCGATCCAGGCGATGAAGGGGGTGGAGATCGGTCTCGGTTTCGAGGCGGCCCGCCGGCGGGGTTCCTCGGTGCACGACGAAATCGTGGCCGATCCGTCGCTGGAGCGCACGGGCGGCTTTCACCGGACCGGCAACCACGCCGGAGGACTCGAAGGGGGCACGACCACTGGAGAGCCCCTCGTCGCGAGAGTGGCGATGAAGCCGCTCAGCTCACTCACCCGGCCTCTGACCAGTGTGGACGTTCGGACCGGTGAGGCCGCCGGCGCCGTGAGAGAGCGAAGCGACGTGTGCGCCGTCCCGGCGGCGGCCGTCGTTGGGGAGGCCATGCTGGCCCTGGTCCTGGCCGATGCGATGGTCGAGAAATTCGGAGGGGACTCGCTCGACGAGACGCGGGCCAACCTGGAGGCGTACCTGCAGCGCGCTGGCGAGCGGGCCCGGCGCTGGGAATGAAGTCCCCGGCCGGACCGATCGTTCTGGTCGGATTGAGCGGTGCCGGGAAGACGGTCGTCGGCCGTCTGCTCGCGCAGCGTCTGGCGTACACCTTCCTCGACCTCGATTCCGAAGTGGAGCACATCGCCGGCTGCTCGATCGCCGACCTGTTCACGCGGGAAGGCGAAGGGGCTTTCCGCGATCTCGAGGGCCAGGTGACGCGTTCGGCATCCGTCGATTCAGAGACCGTCGTGTCCACCGGCGGAGGCTGGATGGCCCGTCCCGAACTGCGCGATATGTGGCCGGATGCGGTTCGCATCTGGCTTCGCGTAGAGCCGGAGAGTGCGGTGTCCAGACTTGCGCGAGACGGCTCCACTCGCCCTCTTCTGGCGGGCCCGGACCCGGAATCGGAGCTTCGGCGGCTGCTCGCAGACAGGCTCGCGGCTTACCAGATGGCCGAGGTCGCGGTGCGGACGGATGGGCTGGCCCCCGAGGCGGTGGTGGGCGCCATACTGGAAACACTCGCCGAGGCGGGCTAGCGCCCGCTCTACCCTAACGTTTCACACTGGAAACCGATGTCGAGCACCAAGAAGGCCAAGCACCTGGTCATCGTCGAGTCGCCCAAGAAGGCGCGCCTCCTGGGCCAGTATCTCGGAGACGACTACATGGTCGAGGCTTCGGTTGGCCATGTCGTGGATCTCCCCAAGAAGGGCCTCTCCGTGGACGTGGACAACGGCTACGAGCCGGAGTTCGTCACCGTCCGCGGCAAGGGAAAGGTGCTCGACCAGCTGAAGAAGCTGGCCAAATCGGCCGAAGATATCCTGATCGCCACCGACCCGGATCGAGAAGGGGAGGCGATCGGCTACCACATCGCGGTCAAGCTGGGCTATGACAAGGATGACGGTCGCCGGTTCCGGCGGGTACGGTTCAACGAGATTACGGCGCAGGCGGTCAGAGATGCGGTCAAGCAGCCGGGCGACCTCGATCTGAACCAGGTCGATGCCCAGCAGGCGCGGCGTATCCTGGACCGCCTGGTGGGCTACGGTCTGTCGCCGCTGCTGTGGAAGAAGATCTCCCCCGTGGATCCGGTCAGCCGCACACCTCTGTCCGCCGGACGCGTGCAGTCCGTGGCGGTGCGGCTGGTGGTGGACCGCGAGCGAGAACGTCGGAGGTTCAGGAGTGGCGCCTGGTGGGACCTCGCCGCGACGTTTGCGCGTGAAGGCCAGGAATTCGAAGCGCAGTTGACGCAGGTGGACGGCGTCCCGGTCGTGAAGGGCGCCGACTTCGATTCCGCGACGGGACTCCCCAGGAAGCCCGGCGCGGTGGCCGTGCTCGGTGAGTCCGAGGTCGAAGCCCTGCGGTCGCGGCTCGACGGTGTGGACTTCGAGGTGGACCAGGTCGAGTCGAAAGAAATCACCCTGAGGCCGTATCCCCCGTTCACCACGTCCACTCTGCAGCAGGAAGCGAATCGAAGACTGAATCTTACCGTGCGACAGACCATGCAGGTCGCCCAGCGCCTGTACGAGGCAGGCCACATCACCTACATGCGGACGGATTCGGTCCACCTGTCCGGCCAGGCGATCGCAGCGGCGAGGGGCAAGGTGGAGTCGCTGTACGGGGAAGAGTACCTGAGCCCGTCCGCGCGGAACTTCAAGACGAAGTCGAAGGGGGCGCAGGAGGCGCACGAAGCCATTCGCCCGGCGGGTACGTCCATGCTGACCGCAGCCGAACTGAGGTTGTCCTCGGTGGACGGTGCCCTGTACGAGCTGATCTGGAAGCGGACCATGGCCACCCAGATGGCGGACGCCAAACAGCTCAGGGTGTCGGCGTCGATCCGCGGAGATGGCGTCGAGTTCAGGGCACGCGGGAACACGCTCGTGTTCGCCGGTTTTCGGAGAGCGTATGTCGAGGGCAGCGACGATCCCGAGGCGCAGCTCGAGGACCTCGAGGTCGTTCTTCCGCCGCTCGCGTCTGGCGACTCGGTCGAGACCCGGGGAATCCGACCGGAATCCCATGAGACTCGTCCGCCCGCCCGCTACACCGACGCTTCGTTGGTCAAGGCGCTGGAGGCCGAGGGAATCGGGCGACCGTCGACCTACGCCACCATCGTCGACACGATCCGTCAGCGCGGCTACGTCGTAGCTCGCAACAAGCAGCTCGTTCCGACCTTCATCGCTTTTGCCGTTACCGGCCTGCTCGAGAGTCACTTCGAGGACCTGGTGGATCCGGGGTTCACGTCGGAGATGGAGAAGGGCCTCGACGCGATCGCGGACGGTGAAGTGGACTGGCGCGAGTTCCTTGACGAGTTCTATCGGGGAGAGAACGGCTTCGAGGACCGGCTCGAGAACCGGGCCGCGGAGATAGACCCCCGCGCCGCGTCTACCCTGAGCGGGTTTGACGATCTTGGCGGGGAGCTGCGAATCGGCCGCTTCGGTCCCTTCCTCGAGACGACGGGGGATGGAGAGCCCCTTCGGGTCACCATTCCCGAGGACCTGGCTCCCGCGGACCTCTCGCCGGAGAAGGCAGCCGAACTGCTGGCCGACCGGGAGCGGGCGGACCAGCCCATCGGGCGCGATCCGGAGACGGGTCTTCCGGTGTACGTCAGGACTGGCCGCTTCGGGCCGTTCGTGCAACTCGGCGAACAGACGGAGGACGGAGAAAAGCCCAAGCGGGCTTCGCTCTCCAAGGGCATGGCTACGGACGAGGTCACGCTGGAGATCGCCTTGCGTCTGCTTTCCCTGCCACGTGATCTCGGGCCCCACCCCGAGGGCGGTGAGCCGGTGCGCGCCGGTATTGGACGCTACGGACCGTATGTCGTTCACGACGGCGATTTCCGCTCCCTCGAAAAGACGGACGACGTGTATACGGTCACCCTGGACCGGGCCTTGGAGTTGCTGTCGCAGCCGAAGGGTGGACGCCGACGCGCGGCAGCCAAGCCCCTGCGCGAGCTTGGCGCGCACCCGCACGACGGCCAGCCGGTGAATCTCCTGGACGGCCGCTACGGACCGTACGTGAAGTACGGGAAGCTGAACGCCTCGCTTCCGAAGGACATGTCGCCCGATGACATCACGCTGGAGCAGGCGCTTGAACTCCTGGCGGCTCGGGCCGCCCGCGGGCCACGCCCCAAAGGTGGCCGGCGCAAGAAGTAGGGCAGGGATCGCTGCGGGAACCGATGGCTGATCAACGCATCACGGTGGTCGGAGGAGGTCTCGCCGGGTCCGAAGCGGCGTGGCAGCTGGCGCGCCTGGGGCACCCGGTCGACCTGTACGAGATGCGCCCCGTACGTCCTACCCCCGCGCATCAGACCGACCATCTGGCGGAGATCGTCTGCACCAATTCGTTCAAATCTGAGAACCTGGACACGCCGCACGGCCTCCTGAAGGCCGAGATGCGGACCCTGGGGTGTCTTCTCCTCGAAGTGGCGGATGAGTTTCGCGTCCCGGCGGGCAGCGCGCTGGCCGTGGATCGTCACCTGTTCGCCGGGGCGGTCACCCGCAGGCTCGAAGCGGAACCCGGGATCCGGATCGTCAGAGAGGAGATCACCGACCTTCCTCCCGGCCCGGCGATCATCGCCACCGGACCTCTCACGTCCGATGCGCTGTCGGAAGCGATCCGCGAGCGTCTCGGCACCGACGGCCTGTCCTTCTTCGACGCGATAGCACCGATCTTCTCGCGCGAGTCGATCGACGAGAGCATCGTCTGGCTGGGATCACGATACGACAAGGGTGAGGCAGCCTACCTGAACTGTCCGCTCGACGAGGGCCAGTACGAGGCCTTCATCGACGCGCTTCTCGACGCCGACATCCACGAAGGTCACGATTGGGAGAACGTGCCGTACTTCGAGGGATGTCTGCCGATCGAGGTGATGGCACGACGGGGTCGGGACACCCTCCGTTTCGGTCCCATGCGGCCTGTGGGACTGAACGACCAGGAGACAGGACTCAGACACCACGCCGTCGCACAGCTCAGGGCCGAGGACCTCCGGGGGCGCATGTGGAACCTGGTGGGCTTCCAGACCCGCCTGAGACGCGCCGAGCAGGAACGCGTGTTCCGCATGATTCCTGGATTGGAGGAGGCCGAGTTCCTGCGCTACGGTTCGATTCACCGCAACGCGTACCTTTGCTTCCCGCGGGCGCTCTCCGCCCACGGAGGGCTGCCCTCCGAGCCGAATCTGCTGTTCTCCGGCCAGCTCACGGGGGTAGAGGGCTATACCGAATCGATCGCCAGCGGGCTGTTGGCAGCGATCAACATCGACCGGATGGTGCGCGGAGCGGAACCGGTGCTTCCACCTCCGACCACGATGCTGGGCGGTCTGTACCGATTCCTGCGGGAGGCGAATCCCGATCACTTCCAGCCCATGAACGCGAACTTCGGCCTCCTGGATCCCCTGGTGGAAAAGGTGCGAGGGGGGAAGAGGAAACGAAGAGCGGCATATTCCGAGAGGGCGCTCCAGGAGTTCCAGCGATGGGCCGATACGGTTCGTCCGAGCCCGGGTGACCGGACGCCCGCGTCGTGAGCTCCCAGCGTGCCGGGTCGATCGAAGATTTCCTGCGCTACGTACGTGTCGAGCGCCGGCTCTCGGCCCACACGGAGGCCGCCTATCGGCGGGACCTCGCCGACTTCGCCTCGTTCCTGTCCGGCCACATGGAGTGGCCCGAGTGGACGTGGTCGGACGTGGACCGACTCGATATCCGATCGTGGCTGGGTGAACTGGATGGCCGGGGACTGAAACGATCCACCGTGGCCCGAAAGCTGTCCGCCGTCCGCGCCTACTACCGCTTTCTTCACCGCACCGACGTGGTATCGAACAACCCGGCACGGCTCGTCAGGACACCGCGGAAACGTAAGGAGCTTCCGGGGTATCTGACGCAGGGCCAGACGGAGGTCCTGTTCGCGTCACTCGAGGCGTACGCAACCGGCGATCGACCGCTGGCAGTGCGGGATCGCGCGATCATCGAGATCATCTACTCGTGTGGTCTGCGCCTCGCCGAGGTGCAGGGACTGGACGACGCCGATCTCGACCTGCGTCGAGGTTTGGTGAAGGTGCTGGGGAAGGGAGACAAGCAGCGCATCGTGCCCGTGGGTGCGCGGGCCCGTGAGGCCATCGAGGACTACCTTTCCCGCCGGAGCGACGTTTCGAGTCGAGGATCCCCGGCGGGAGCCGGCCGCCCCCTCTTCATCTCGCGTCGCGGCACTCGCATATCGCGCCGGCAGATTCAGCGCTCCGTCGGCGCGTGGCTGGCGTGGGCCGCGGAAGGGGAGGGCCTCTCCGTGCACGCCCTGAGGCATACCTTCGCGACGCATATGTTGGACGAAGGAGCGGACCTGATGGCCGTGAAGGAGCTGCTGGGTCACTCGAGTCTCTCGACGACCCGTATCTACACGCATACTTCACGCGAACGGCTGGTGAAGGCCTATCGACAGGCTCACCCAAGAGCTGATTGACCCGAGCGGCGGACTGCCCGCCGTTCTCGAGAGGAGTGTCCGGTGAGGTCACTGAGAGCGACGACCATTCTGTGTGTGCGACGCGACGACGGCGTCGCGATAGGCGGAGACGGCCAGGTCACCATGAACGACACGGTGATGAAGGCGGGCGCGACCAAGGTGCGGCGCATGAAGGGCGGCCAGATTCTGGCGGGCTTCGCTGGCGGTGTCGCCGACGCGCTCACCCTGTTCGAGAAGTTCGAGTCGCAGCTGGAACGCCACCCGGCGAACCTGATGCGGGCCGCCGTCGAACTGGCCAAGGACTGGCGTTCCGATCGCTACCTGCGGCGTCTCGAGGCCCTGATGATCGTGGCGGACCGAGAGCACATCCTGCTGGTCTCCGGCACCGGCGAGGTGATCGAGCCCGACGATGGAGTGCTCGCGGTGGGCTCGGGCGGGCCCTACGCGCTGGCCGCCGCGCGAGCCCTCGCATCTCATTCTGACCTTCCGGTCTCGGGCATCGTGCGGGAGGCGCTCGGTATCGCGGCCGACATCTGTGTCTATACGAACTCGAACATCACGGTCCTGGAGCTCGGCGGATGACCGCTCAGGTGACGAAGGAGGAATCCGGCGGCTTCGCGTCGCTCACTCCGCGGAAGGTCGTGGAGGAACTGGACAAGTACATCGTCGGGCAGGACGAGGCCAAGAAGGCCGTGGCCATCGCGCTGCGGAACCGGTGGCGCAGGCAGAACGTGGATCCGGATCTGCGGGACGAGATCCTGCCGAACAACATCATCATGATCGGCCCCACCGGTGTCGGGAAGACCGAGATCGCCCGCCGCCTGTCGCGACTCGCGGGAGCGCCGTTCATCAAGGTGGAGGCCTCGAAGTTCACGGAAGTGGGCTACGTGGGACGCGACGTCGAGTCCATGATTCGCGACCTCGTGGACATCTCCGTCAACATGGTCCGCGGCGAGAAGGAAGACGAGTTCCGTGAGGTGGCGGCGGACAGGGTGGAAGAGCGCCTGCTCGACCTGCTGCTTCCTCCGCTCGCCGAGGGTGACTCTGCGACGACCGGCCCGGCCGAGGACGCCGCCGGCGTGGAGGCGGCTCGCACCTTCGTGGTAGGGTCCACGGGCATTCCTCAACTCGAGCAGATTGAGGGAGACGAGTCCCTGGAGGGACGTCGTCGTCGCACCCGGGAGAAGCTCAGGGGCCTGCTCAGAGACGAGAGACTGGAAGACAGGGAAGTGGAAGTGGAGGTCTCGGAGACCTCGGTACCGTCGATGGACGTAGGCGCCATGGGCATGGATGGCCTGGATTTCAACATCGGCGAGATGCTCCAGGACATGCTTCCGAAGCGCACGCGGCGGCGCATGGTCACCGTCGCGGAGGCCCGCCGTATCCTTCTGTCCGAGGAAACGGAGAAGTTGATCGACATGGAGGAGGTGGTGGACGAGGCCGTCGCCCGCGCCGAGCACATGGGGATCATCTTCCTGGACGAGCTGGACAAGGTTGCGGGCTCGAGGCGGGACCAGGGCCCCGACGTGTCGCGGGAAGGTGTGCAGCGCGACCTCCTGCCCATCGTCGAGGGTTCGACCGTGCAGACCCGATACGGGATGGTCGGGACCGAGCACATTCTGTTCATCGCGGCCGGGGCATTTCACGTCTCCCGTCCCTCCGACCTCATTCCCGAACTGCAGGGCAGGTTCCCGATCCGGGTGGAACTGCACAGCCTGGGCAAGGAGGAGTTCGTGAGGATTCTCCTCGAGCCCAAGAACGCGCTGCTAACCCAGTACATGGCCCTCGTGGCCACCGAGGGCGCGGAGCTCGAGTTCAAGGAAGATGCGATCCACGAGATCGCGCGGATCGCGGCCGACGTGAACCAGAGCCTGGAGAACATCGGGGCCCGGCGGCTGCACACCGTGCTGACGACGTTGCTCGAAGACGTGATGTTCAACCTGCCGGATCCCGAAGGGCCCCAGCACTTCGTGATCGATGCCGAAACCGTTCGTGAACGGCTGGCGCGAATCGTCGAAGACGACGACCTTCGGCGTTATATTCTCTGATTCTGCTGTTCCACAGCCGGGTCCTTCAGCGCGCGGACCCGGCATAGAAAGGACGCGGGCGGCCACATGAGTGACCTTAAGCGAACGCCGCTGTACGAGGCCCACGTGGCTCTGGGAGCCAAGATCGTGCCGTTTGCGGGTTTCGAGATGCCCGTCCAGTACCCGACCGGAATCACCCGCGAGCACGAGGCCGTGCGCTCGGCGGCCGGCATGTTCGATGTGTCCCATATGGGCGAGTTCCTGGTCGAAGGACCCGGTGCCCTCGCCTTCGTGTCGCATGTGACCACGAACGACCCCGCGCAGCTGGCCCTCGGGCAGGTCCAGTACAGCGTGTTCTGCCATCCGGATGGTGGAATCGTCGATGACCTGCTGGTCTATCGCATGGGAGAGCAGCGTTTCCGCCTGGTGGTCAACGGCGCGAACATCGACAAGGACTGGGCACACGTGAGTGCGCTGGCCGGCGCATTCGACGTCGAACTCACGGACGAGAGCGACAGCATCGGTCTCATCGCCCTCCAGGGGCCGGCGGCCGAGGCCATCCTGCGGCCGCTCGTCGACGTGGAGCTGGCCCCGATGGGCTTCTACTGGTTCGAGGAGGGGCATGTCGACGGAATCCCGGGGGTCATCAGCCGCACGGGCTACACGGGTGAGGCGGGTTTCGAGCTCTACCTGCCGTCCGACGCCACGCGGTCGGTCTGGGATCACCTCCTGGAGGCGGGCCAGGGACACGGCCTCCTGCCTACAGGCCTCGGGTGTCGCGATTCCCTGCGCCTCGAGATGGGGTATGCGCTGTACGGTAACGACATCGACGACCAGACCTCACCCCTCGAGGCCGGCCTGTCCTGGCTGGTGAAGCTGGGAAAGGAATCGTTCGTGGGGCAGGAAGCCCTAATCGCGCAGAAGGAGGCCGGGCTGACCCGACGTCTCAGGGGTTTCAAGCTGGCCGAACGCGGGTTCCCGCGGCCGGGATACGACGTGGTCTTCGCGGGAGAGACCGTGGGGCCGGTACGCAGCGGAACACTCAGCCCCAGTCTCGGTTGTGGAATCGGCACGGCCTACCTGCCGGCGGATGCCAGGCCAGGCGATGAGGTGAGCATTCGCATCCGGGATCGCGACATTCCGGGCGAAGTCGTGCCGCTCCCGTTCTACGACGGCGGATCTCTGAAACGGTGAGCAGCGAGCGGACGTTGCGGGTCGCGGTGCTCACGGTGTCCGATGGGGTGGCGGCCGGGGCCCGGGAAGATTCGTCCGGCACGCTCATCGAGGACTGGGTACGCCAGCGTGGTTACGAGCTCGCCGAACGGCTCAACGTTCCGGACGAAACGGGCCCGATCGCAGACGCACTCGTCCGTCTCTGCGACCAGGACGACTGCGACCTTCTGCTGACCACGGGCGGGACCGGCCTTACCCCGAGGGATGTGACACCGGAGGCGACCAGAGCCGTGCTCGATCGACCGGCGCCGGGAATCGCCGAGGCGATTCGGGTCGAGGGTCTTCGCAAGACGCCCCGGGCGGCACTCGGTCGCGGGCTCGCGGGGGTGAGAGGGGCCACGCTGGTGGTGAACCTGCCCGGGAGCCCGGGCGGCGTGTCGGATGGCCTGGACGTCCTCTCGGTGTTCGTCGATCATGCCGTGGACCTGGTCCGCGGTCGTTTCACCAGCCACGACTGACCGGGGGGACTTCGCCTTGGCCCGAGTCTTCGTCGAAATGGGCGACCTGGAAACCGCCGTCGCCGTTCGCGAAGCTGCCGCGGCGGACGGTCACGACGTGGAAATGGTCGAATCCCCGGGGGATGTCGAGTCTCGCCTGCGCCCCGTAATGGAGGAGATGGCGCTCGTTCTCACCGGGAGGCTCGACGAGACGGTCGCGTCCAGGCTGTCCGGAGTATTCTCGGGCGCCATCCCACGACCGCCTCTGCTGGCCGTCGTGCCCGAGCACGATCCGGAGGAGCTGCGCCGGGTCGCCCGACTGTTCGATCTCGACGAAGCCATACCGGCGCCGCCGGATCCCGCCGAGGTCCAGCTCGCCCTGCGAACCCAGCTGGATCGATACCGACTGCAGGTCGAAACGGGAATCGTCGGTCGCACCGAAGCAGTCCGCGAGGTTCTGGACCGGATTCACCTGATCGCTCCCGTCAACTCGACCGTTCTCATCACGGGCGAGAGCGGAACGGGCAAGGAGCTTGCCGCGCGGGCGATCCACTTCTTGTCTCCTCGACGCAGTCGCCCGTTCATCGCGATGAACTGCGCGGCCGTTCCCGAGTCCCTGCTCGAGTCCGAGTTGTTCGGGCACGAGAAGGGGGCGTTTACGGGTGCCACGTCACGTCGAAAAGGCATGTTTGAACTGGCCGACGGCGGGACGCTCCTGCTGGACGAGATCGGAGAAATGCCGCCGCAGCTCCAGACGCGATTCTTGCGAGTCCTGGAGTCCCGTCGTTTCATGCGAGTGGGGGGTGACACGGAAATCCAGGTGGATGTCCGAGTCATCGCGGCCACCAACCAGGATCTTCGGGAGGCGGTCCGACACGGCACATTCCGACGCGACCTGTTCTACCGACTCAACGTGCTTCACCTGGAGCTTCCCTCCCTGCGCCAGAGGAAGCCCGACATCCCGATCCTGGTCAGGCATTTCGTGAAGGAGGTGAGCGAAGCCCACGACCGGGAGTTCAAGGGCCTGGCGCCGGAAGCGATGCAGATCCTCCTCGAATACGACTGGCCCGGAAACGTGCGGGAGCTGCGCAACCTGGTGGAGTCGATGGTGGTGCTGGCTCCCGGTTCGGTGATCCGTGCGGTGGATATCCCGCCCGAGATCGGGTCCGGAAGGGGGAGGTCCCTTCTGCCCACACCGGCGGCGGCTTCCCTGGGCGCTCTCGAAGTGTTCGCCGGCGATGAGGGCACTGTGGCGGCGAGGATTCCCCAGATGGAGTTCATCTTCAGGACTCTCGTGGAGATGAAGATGGACCTCGAGGATCTTCGAACCGAGTTCGAGCGCTACCGCGGGCGTCATCCCGAGTTGATGGGCGAATCTCCGCTAATGGATCTCGAAGTGGAGCCGATAGAGATCTCCGGAGATACCGCGGGGGGAACCGTGCCGTTCCTCGGCGACCCGGCGCCGTCGATCCGCCTCACCCCGGACATGACCATGGACGACGTGGAGCGCGAGGCGATCCGTATCGCGCTGGAGGAAGTGCGGGGGAACCGCCGCAAGGCGGCCGAGCGACTGGGAATCGGTGAGCGGACGCTGTACCGGAAGCTGAAGCAGTTCGACCTGGAACCCTAGAAGCCTGTTGAAGAACGGGAGTGTGCCGCGCTTCTAGGCCCGCGACCGTTCCAGGCGCCGCGGGCAGGGAGACCTTCTTAGTACCCGTCGGCTACTGGTTCGTAGGCACCCGCGACATCACCTTCGTGAGCTCCCGGTCCAGCACGGAACGGATCCCGGACCACCGGCCGCTGCGCCGGCCGTCGTATTCGACCTCGATCGGCAGGTCCAGGTCGATGTCACCCTCGAACAGGTACAGCGCGACCTGGCTCTCCTGCTGGCGCAGCCTCTCGCGGTTGAAGTCGGGCGTGACCGCGATGATGTCGAACGGCCGGTACACCACGTTCTGGGCCCGGATCTGCAGGTCGTAGGGCTCGTAGGTGCTTTCGACGGCACGGGTGTAGAAGGACACGAACAGCACCAGTGGCCAGCCGCGCTCACCATTCCGCCGGGCCCGATCCCGGATCTGCTCGCCGCGTGCGACCTTGTAGCCGTTCAGCCGCCGGTAGGTGTCGGGCGCGGTCATCCGGATCACCCACTCGGTGAGTGGGGTCACCTTGATGGCGAGATTGTTCGAGGACACGTCGATCGGGATGGTGATATCGTCCTGGCTCAGGGTGCCGAAGCCGGCGGGCGGGAGCGGGCGGGATCTCGGCATTTCGAGCGACTCGTGCCACCCGTTCCTGACGTCCTGCGCCATGGCTGTTCCGGCCCCTACCGGTACCGATGACTCGGGCGCTGGCGCGCCGCCGCACGCGGCTCCCGCCAGCACGACGAACCCGATCGCCGTGCGCCTCAAGAACCGGTCATGCATGACTCTCACGTTGCCTCCACTGGGTCCGGGGTGACGAGGGCGAAGATGCTCTCGATCAAGCTGTCGAGGCCCTCCCTCGTCCGAGCCGATGTTGCCAGAACCTGGTCCGCCGGGGCATCCAGCTCTCGCCGCACCCCGTCCACCGCAGCTCGCTGCCCGGCTCGATTCAACTTGTCGATCTTGGTCAGCACGTACAGAACGGGCGTTTCCTGGTCGGCAAGGAAGGACAGCAGTCGCTGGTCAGCGGGGAGGACTCCACGACGCGAGTCCATGAGGACCACCACGCCCTTGAGACGGGGGTTGTCGGCCAGAAACACGTCGATCAGGGTCGGCCAGCGCTCGCGCAGTTCCTCCGGCGCACGGGCATAGCCGTACCCCGGAAGGTCCACCACGAAGAACTCGTCGTTGACCTCGAAGAAGTTGATCTCACGAGTCTTGCCAGGAGTTTGAGACACTCGGGCGAGCTTCTTCCGGCCCATGACCGCGTTGATCAGGCTCGACTTCCCGCAGTTTGACCGCCCGGCGATGGCTACCTGCGGGAGGTCACCGGGAGGTCCCTGGCCCGCCATGCCGATCGCGCCGGCGAACTCCACCTGCTTGATTCGTGGCGCGGTATCTCGAGCGGGTTCGCGACTCACGGGCGATAGAAGCCTGTTGAAGAACTGGAGTGGGCCGCGCGAGTGGTGCTTGCGCGACTCAGAGCAGGAACGACGACGAGTCGTAGCAGGGCTACGGCGAGGAGGAGAGGCGAACTATCAGGCGCGCAACCACCACTCGCCCGGAGGGTTACGGCGGCACAGGGCCATCTCCTTCGTAGATACGCCTCGGCGTAGCTTGGGCTATGCCTTCGGCGCACCGCCTCGGGTCTGTCCCTGTGGCGCTCGTAACGCGGGCCGCTCCAGTTCTTCAACAGGCTTCTAGGCCTCGCGACGTTTCGGTTCCGGCTCGAGAATGAGGAGAGGGTCTTTGTCGTCGTTGATGGTCTCTTCCGTGATCACTACCTCGCGCACGTCCTCGCGCGACGGCAACTCGAACATGATGTCCGTCATCACGCGCTCGAGCACCGCACGCAGACCACGGGCCCCGGTACCCCGCTCGATGGTCTTGCGGGCCGCCGCGCGCAGCGACTTGGGATCGAACGTCAGGCCGACCCCTTCGAGTTCGAACATCTTCGCGTACTGCTTCACGAGAGCGTTCTTGGGCCGCGTGAGGATCTCGACGAGCGCGTCCTCGTCCAGGTCATGAAGGGTGACCATCACGGGGAGTCGGCCCACGAGCTCGGGGATGAGACCATATCGAAGCAGGTCCTCGGGCTCCACGTGCTCCAGGGGCTCGTCTCCGTCTGCGTCGGCACGATCCTCGGAGTCGTCGAACCCGATCTGTCGCTTTCCGAGCCGGTCCTGGATGATCTCCTCCAGGCCGTCGAACGCCCCGCCGCAGACGAACAGGATGTTCGTGGTGTCGATCTGTATGTACTCCTGCTGCGGGTGCTTCCTCCCACCCTGCGGGGGCACGGAAGCCACCGTCCCCTCGAGGATCTTGAGGAGCGCCTGCTGCACTCCTTCGCCGCTCACATCGCGGGTGATCGAAGGGTTCTCGCTCTTGCGCGCGATCTTGTCGATCTCATCGACGTATACGATGCCCCTCTCGCACTCGGCGACGTTGTAGTCCCCGGCCTGGAGCAGGCGGACCAGGATATTCTCCACGTCCTCGCCCACGTACCCGGCTTCCGTGAGTGTCGTAGCGTCCGCGATCGTGAACGGGACCTGAAGCATGCGGGCGAGAGTCTGGGCCAGCAGCGTCTTGCCGACCCCCGTCGGGCCGAGAAGGAGAATGTTGGATTTCTCGATCTCGACGTCGTCGACGACGCTCTGGTTGTTGATCCGCTTGTAGTGGTTGTACACGGCTACGGAGAGCGTCTTCTTGGCGACCTCCTGGCCGATCACGTACTCGTCCAGCACGTCCTTGATCTCAGCGGGCGTGAGAACCTCGGCGATCTGACTGGTCGCTTCCCGGTCCTCCTCTTCAGCGAGGATCTCGTTGCACAGCGAGATACACTCGTTGCAGATATAGACGTTCGGCCCCGAGATGAACTTCTTGACGCTGTCCTTCGACTTCCCGCAGAACGAGCAGCGCAGGTGCTTGTCACCGGCCATGCGTGAATCTCCTGACGACGTCCTTGGTTAGCCCGCTTGGGGCCCGTCTTCACGGGCCTCCGTGGGCATCGCCTTCACCTCTCCGCCCGTCCCCTGGTCCTTCTCTCGATCCGATCCCTTCGCATCGGAGAGCGCTCCCGGCTCGATGATGCGATCGATCAGGCCGTAATCTACCGCATCGGCGGGAGACATGTAGCGATCGCGGTCCACGTCCTCGGCGATACGCTCGATGCTCTGCCCGGTATGCTGGGCCATGAGTTCGTTCAGCTTCTCCCGCGCGAACAGCACTTCCTTGGCCTGGATCTCGATGTCGGAGGCAGTTCCCTGCGACCCGCCCGACGGCTGATGAATCATGATCCTGGAGTTCGGAAGGGCCGAACGTTTCCCCGGCGTCCCCGCGGCAAGCAGGAATGCTCCCATCGAAGCGGCCATCCCCATACAGATGGTGGCTACCGGAGCGGTCAGGTACTGCATCGTATCGTAGATCGCCAGGCCGGCGTAAACACTGCCGCCCGGGCTGTTGATATAGATGTTGATGTCGCGATCAGGGTTATCCGCCTGCAGGAACAGCAGCTGGGCGATGACCACGTTCGCCACGTCGTCGTTGATGGGCGTACCGAGAAAAACGATGCGATCCATCAACAGTCTGGAGAAGATATCGTAGCTCCGCTCACCGCGGCTCGATCGTTCGATCACGTAAGGTGCGTAGATTGGCATTGTCCCCCTTCGTGGCGCCCTGTTGCGTGCTTTCTAGCTCATCGTACCCGACCGCCCGACATGGTTCCTGCCCGTGTCACGCGATCGAGGACTCACCCTTCAGGTACTCGAACACCTTCTCTACAGCAAGATTTCGGCCTACGCTCTCGAAACTTCCCTCGCGGGCCAGCTGCCGACGGAGCTCCTGTGTAGAGATCCCCCGTGCCCCGGCGAGGCGCTCGATCTCCTCACGTACCTCTTCCTCGGACGCCTGGAGGTCCTGCCGCTCGATGATCTTGTCGATGACCAGCTGCTCCTTGATCCGACCCTCGGCGAGAGGCGCCAGTTCCGCGCGGGCCTCCCGAACCTTCTCCGGATCCGCGTCCTCGGGCGCCTGGATCATCTCGTCCAGGTACCGGTCCACCAGGGCGTGCGGCACGGCGAACGGGTTTGCGTCGATCACGGCCTGCATGAGCTGCCCGCGCAGACGTGCCTCGCCCTCGTCTTCGTGGTGGCGGGCGAGATCACTGCGTACGGCTTCCTCGAGAGCCGCGAGGTCCTCGAAGTCGCCGGCCTTCCCGGCCAACGCATCGTCCAGGTCCGGCAATACCTGCTCTTCCACGGTGTCGAGCCGAATGTGGAGGCGACGCGTTTCGCTGATCGCGTCCTCGCCTTCACCGGCGAACGTAATCTCGAACGTGCCCGCGCTACCCGGCGTGATGCCCTTGATCGCGCTTTCCACGTCCTCGAGAGCCTGTCCGGAGCCGAGCACGAACTGATAGGGTCGTGCCTCTCCCGTGGGCTCCGAGTCGGGCTCGGGAAGCGGTTCGATGGCCACCGAGACTCTCTCGCCGTCCACCGGGCTCCGCTCCACCTCGTTCCAGTCCGCGTGCTCCTGGCGAATGCGCTCGAGGATCTCGCTTACCTCCTCGTCCGTCACCGGTGCGGTCTCTCGCTTGAGCTTGAATCCTCCGAGGCGATCGAGCGCAACCGACGGCATGATCTCGAACTCGGCCTGGAAGGTCAGCCGGTCCCCGGGGGCGTACTGCACGTTCGTGATGTGGGCCGCTCCGGCGGGACGCAGGTCGGTCTCGTCCACCGCCTCACGGTACGCCTCTTCCACAAGGACGCTGCGCACGTGCTCATCCAGGAAATCGCCATAGCGCTGTTCGATGACGTCCGCCGGAATCTTGCCCCGTCGAAAGCCCTTGATCCTCACCCGTTTGCCGAGACGTTTGCGCTCCGCGGCACGCGCGCGGCCCACTCTCTCCGGCGGAATCGTGATCGTCAGCTTGCGCGTCCAACCGTCGCCGACTTCGACCGCAACGTCGAGTTGCCGATCCTGCTTCTCTTCCGTGGATATATCTGCCGACATCAACCGTTCCTCATTGCTCGTGAACTCCGACTCCACCCGTCCGACGCGACGTCACGTGTCGCGCGACTGCGGGCTCAGGACCTCGTGGATGCGAAAGGGGGGACTCGAACCCCCACGGCCCTCGGGCCACCAGCTCCTAAGGCTGGCGCGTCTACCGGTTCCGCCACTTTCGCGCCTGCCGCCGGGTGCGCCGAATGCGGCCCGACATTTTAACCCCTGCCTCGATTTGCGGCCAATACACCGCGGCGGTCGGCGACACTCGGTGACGGTGGTGATACGAAAGCGGCGCCCTCCCGCAACGGGAGGACGCCGCATGGTGCGGCTCGCGCTCGGGCGGACTCGCCGAGCGGGAACGGACTACCGCGGTATGGCGATGGTCAGAGGCACCTCCGCCGAGGCTGCCGGGTCGTAGACTGACACACCCACCACGTCGCCCGGTTCGAGCGACTCCATCGCCTCGCGATAGTCCGCCATGTTGCGGATCGGGGTGCGGTTGATCGAAGTGATCACCGCGCCGCGCCAGATCTCGGTGACCGCGCGCCGCGCGTAGGGCCCGTACTGGTCGACCGAGGATATGACCACACCCTCGAGTCCACTCGGCAGGTCCAGGGCTCGCCGTACGTCACGCGTGAGATCCTCGACCTCGATGCCGAGCGGATCTGAAGTGTCGACCTCCACGACCTGCGGTTCCTCTTGACCCTGCAGCTCGCCCGCGTCCATCAGGCGGACCTTGAGCGTCTCCTTCTTGAGGTCAGCGGCCCGGACCAGCGTTACGTTCACCGTTTCCCCGGGCTCGTGGCTGCGGATCTTCCGCTGAAGGTCCGGGACGGACTCCACCTTCTCGCCCTCCACCGCCACGATCACGTCGCCTACCCGAATTCCCGCATTGGCTGCGGCCATTCCCTCGTTCACGCCCCAGACCTTGGCTCCCGCCACCTCATCCAGCTCGTAATAGCGGGCCTCGGTATCGTCCACACCCCTGATGCTGACGCCGAGGAGGGCCCGGCGCACCTCGCCGTACCGCACCAGGTCGTCGACCACCTCCTGGACCAGATCGATCGGGACGGCGAACCCATAGCCCTGGTTGGATCCGTTGTTGGAGGCGATCGCCGCGTTCATGCCGATCACTTCTCCACGGATGTTGAGCAGTGGACCGCCCGAGTTGCCGGGGTTGATCGCGGCATCCGTCTGGATGAAGTCCTCGATCGCCAGGTTGCCTCCGGCAGCGGTTTCTTCAAGGCCCTGGCCGATGATGTTGATGCTCCGTCCCTTGGCGCTCACGATGCCTGCCGTGACCGTGGTCGTCAGCGGCCCACCGACACCACGGAAACCAGGGCTTCCGATGGCCAGCACCCACTCGCCGACACGCGTCGCATCGCTCGATCCGAGGGTCACCGGGGTAAGGTCATCCGCGTCGAGCTTCAGAAGAGCCACGTCCGTGGTGGGGTCGCGGCCCACCAGATGCGCCGTAAACTCCCGCCGGTCGCTGAGCTGGATGTTGATGGCCTCGGCGCCTTCGATCACGTGGTTGTTGGTGATGATGTAGCCATCGGAACTCACGATGAAGCCCGACCCGCTGCCCCTGACGCGCTGCGGCGGCTGCTGCTGGAAGAAGTCCTCGAACGCCGGCGGCAGCGCGCGGCCGTCGCGGGAGTGCTCGGCGATCGTCCGCTCGACGAAGATGGTCACGACCGCCGGCGTCACCCGTTCGGCTATGTCGGAGAAGCCTGCCATTGGCAGGGCTTCGTCCTGGAGCGGAAGGGTCTCGACTACGTTCAGCGTGAGGGGTGGATACTCTGCCAGGCGCGCCATGCTCGGCGGAGTAAGATCCAGTCGTGCCGCAATCCCGAGGCCGATCGCGAAGGCCACGGCCGCGGTCAGCATGAGGTTCAACTTGGTTCGCAACGCGTCGTTCATCGATATTCCTGTCAGTAGTCTGGGGTCAGGCGCGGCGTCCGTCGGATCACCGCACCAGTTGCGCTATCTCTACTATCGCTCCGGGGCGCGTTCGGTTCCACCCGTCCCGGAATACTCCTTTCTGAGACATGCAGGCGGGTCCCCGGGTTGCCCGGCCGCGCCACCGATGAGAAACGGCGCCCCGGCCGGGGCGCCGTTTCTCAACAGACTCCCGGTCCTCCGTTGGGAAGCTACTTGTCCTCGGACTCGTCCACGATCTCGTAGTCGGCCTCGACGACATCCTCGTCCGAAGCCCCTTCACCCTCATCCTCAGCTTCCGCGGACTCCTCGAATCCGTGGGGCGGCTCGGCCTGGTCTCCCATGCCGGCCTTGGAGTAGATCTGCTGGGCCAGCTCCTGCACGGCCTTCTGGATCTCCTCGGTAGCCGCGGCGATCTCGGCCGTGTCGTCCTGCTTGAGCGCCTGCTTGCCACGCTCGAGCTTGGCCTCGACGTCCGCCTTGCCCTCTTCGTCGACCGAGTCCTTCCAGTCTTCCAGGTTCTTCTCGGTCTGGTAGATCAGGGAGTCCAGACGGTTATGGGCCTCGGCCTTCTCGCGCCGACCCTTGTCCTCCGATGCGTGTGCCTCCGCCTCGTGCACCATCTTGTCGATCTCGGAATCCGACAGCCCGGATGAAGCCTCGATCCGGATCTTCTGCTCCTTGCCCGTGGCCCGGTCCTTGGCGCTCACGTGCAGGATTCCATTGGCATCGATGTCGAAGGTGACCTCGACCTGCGGCACACCACGCGGCGCCGGCGGGATGCCCGTCAACTGGAACCGGCCGATGGTCTTGTTGTCCAACGCCATCGGTCGTTCGCCCTGCAGGACGTGGATGTCCACCGTGGGCTGACTGTCCTCGGCGGTGGAGAAGATCTCGCTCTTCTTGGTCGGAATCGTCGTGTTCCGACTGATGAGCGTCGTCATCACGCCGCCCAGCGTCTCGATCCCGAGGGACAGAGGTGTCACGTCCAGCAGCAGGACGTCCGTCACGTCCCCGGCCAGCACGCCACCCTGGATCGCCGCGCCGATGCCCACTACCTCGTCCGGATTCACGCCCTTGTGGGGCTCCTTGCCGAAGAAGTCCCGCACGGTGTCCTGGATCTTGGGAATTCTCGTGGAACCGCCGACCAGGATGACCTCGTCGATGGCCGAAGGATCGAGGCCCGCGTCCTCGAGGGCCTTCTTCATGGGCTCCCTGGTGCGCTCGATCAGATCGTCCACCAGCTGCTCGAACTTGGACCGGGAGAGCGACACGTTCAGGTGCTTCGGTCCGCTCTGATCGGCCGTGATGAACGGCAGGTTGATGTCGGTCTGCGTCGTGCTGGACAGCTCGCACTTGGCTTTCTCCGCGGCCTCCTTGAGACGCTGCAGGGCCATCGGATCCTTCGACAGGTCGATCCCCTGGTCCTTCTTGAACTCGGTCACCAGCCAGTCGATCACACGCTGGTCGAAATCGTCTCCGCCCAGGTGGGTGTCACCGTTCGTGGCCTTGACCTCGAACACCCCGTCACCCAGCTCCAGGATGGAGATGTCGTAGGTACCTCCACCGAGGTCGAAAACGGCGATCTTCTCTTCGGCCTTCTTGTCGAGACCGTACGCCAGCGCGGCCGCGGTGGGCTCATTGATGATCCTCAGGACCTCCAGCCCGGAGACCTTGCCCGCATCTTTGGTGGCCTGGCGCTGCGCGTCGTTGAAGTACGCCGGGACCGTGATCACCGCCTGCGTGACCTCCGTGCCGAGATAGTCCTCCGCCGTCTGCTTCATCTTCTGCAGGATCATCGCAGAGATCTCGGGGGGTGTGAAGGTGTTGTCCGCGTGCGGGATCTTCACCTGTACGCGGTCCTGCGAGTCGCACTCGATCTCGTACGGTACCAGCTTCCGCTCGGACGTCACTTCCGAGCACTTCCGCCCCATGAAACGCTTGATGGAGAAGATCGTATTGCGCGGGTTCGTGACGGCCTGCCGCTTCGCGACCTGGCCGACGAGCCGCTCGTGGTCCTTGGTGTATGCTACGACCGACGGCGTGGTACGCGTGCCCTCGGCGTTCGGTATCACCACGGGATCGCCGCCCTCCATTACCGAGACTACGGAGTTCGTCGTGCCCAGGTCGATTCCAATGACTTTGCCCATTTGGTCTTCCTTTCCAGTCTGATAAGACGGCGGCCCCCGCCAGCGAGTCGCTCCGGCCACCACCGTCCCGGTCCGCGAGGGACCGGTGCCTTCGTTATCAGACAGGCAAGGTGCAAGCGACATGCCGGACTGAGGACCCGAAAACCGCCGACACACGCGTGGTTTCCCGACATTCTGACACCGATGTGCCGGTCAGGTGTCAGAACGGCAGGAACCGGAGGCCTGCCAGGATGGCGGGCCACGAATCCGGTATCGGCCGGGTCCTCGATCGCGTTGCGCCGATAGGACGCCCTGCCTACCGTGAGGCCATGTTTCCGCTTCGAGATGAGAACCCCACTGAACTCGTCCCATTCGTCACGTTCCTGCTCATCCTGGCGAACGTGGCCGTGTGGCTGTTCGTGCAGGGAGCCGGTAGCGGACAGCTCTTCCTGGAGTCCCTGTGTCAGTACGGAGCGATCCCGGGTGCGGTGACCGGAGCGATCCCGCCCGGCACGCCGATCGAACTGGGACCGGGAGCCACGTGCCGTGTCGACGGAATGGCTGCGCGCAGCATCCTCACGTCGATGTTCATGCACGGGGGCTGGATGCACCTGATCGGGAACATGTGGTTCCTGTGGGTATTCGGGAACAACATCGAAGACTCGATGGGCCACGTGCGCTACCTGGTCTTCTACCTCCTGACGGGGGGGCTGGCCGCGGGCGCTCACATCGTCCTGGATCCGGGAAGCGCCATTCCCACCGTAGGGGCTTCGGGGGCGATCAGCGGGATTATGGGGGCCTACATGGTGCTCTACCCGAAGATCCGGGTTCAGACCCTCCTGATCATCATCATCTACATACGCGTGATACCCCTGCCCGCCTGGGTGCTGCTCGCCTACTGGTTCTTCCTCCAGGTGGTCGGCGGAAGCGTGGCGCTCGGCGGAAGCGGCGGAGGCGTAGCCTTCTGGGCGCACGTCGGCGGTTTCGGCGCGGGAGTCGCACTGGTCAAACTGTTCGAAAAGCGGAAATTGGTCACCGCGAAGCGGGCCGGCCACGTTCTTTCGAGAGACGAAATGGGAAGGTGGGATCCATGGTGAGCTGGAAACGGGTGCTGTGGTTGATGGTGCCGTTGCTCCTCATCCCCGCCGTCGCGTGGGGGGTCCAGGAAGGCGGGTCGACCCTGATTCAGACGGGAGGCATCGAGGAACCGTTCCTGCTCCGGCTGGGGAGGGGTGCCCTCGCCATGGCGGTCATCATGTTCGTCCTGTGGCGCTTTTCGCCCAAGCGGAAGTCGATCGACTGGTCGCTGGTCGCCAAGGGCGTGGGACTCCAGTTCATCTTCGCGCTCCTCGTTCTCAAGACCACCTGGGGTCGCGGCTTCTTCAGCGTGGTGAACGACGTGTTCATCGCCCTGATCAGCTACACCCTGGCGGGTGCCCGCTTCGTGTTCGGTTCTCTGGTCGATTATTCCACGCCGGTGGCAGGGGGCGAAGGCATCGTCGAGATCGGTGCCAACTTCGCGTTTGCCGTCCTTCCCACGATCATCTTCTTCTCGGCCCTGATGACCGTCCTGTACTACCTGGGCGTGATGCAGTGGATCGTGAAAGGCGTCGCCTGGGTGATGCAGCGGACGCTGAAGACGAGCGGCGCGGAAACCACGTCGGCGGCCGGCAACATCTTCGTGGGACAGACGGAGGCCCCGCTCCTGGTGAAGCCGTTCGTCAAGAACATGACGATGTCCGAGCTCAACACCGTGATGACGGGAGGGTTCGCCACCGTGGCGGGCGGAGTCATGGCGGCGTACGTGGCCATGCTCGCCGGCTACTTCCCGGCGATCGCCGGACACCTTCTGGCGGCCAGCATCATGGCGGCTCCCGCCGGGATCGTGGTGAGCAAGATCCTGATGCCGGAGACCGAGGTGCCCGAGACGAGGGACAGCCTGGACTTCGAAATCGAGCAGGACTCGGTGAACGTGATCGACGCCGCGGCGGGAGGGGCGTCCGACGGAATGCGCCTGGCCCTCAACGTGGGTGCCATGCTGATCGCTTTTCTGGCTCTCATCGCCCTCATCAACGGCATTCTGGGCTGGAGCCTCGGACTGTTGAACATCGAGGGGATCACCCTCGAGTGGCTGCTCGGGAAGGCCTTCGCCCCGGTGGCCTGGCTGATCGGGGTACCGTGGTCCGATGCAGCCGAGATCGGGACCCTGTTCGGGGTGAAGATGGTGGCCAACGAGTTCGTGGCCTTCCAGATGCTGGCCGATGGCATCAACGCGGGATCGACGCTGTCTCCGAAGTCGATCATCATCGCGACCTACGCTCTGACCGGCTTCGCCAACTTCTCGTCGATCGCCATACAGATTGGCGGCATCGGCGGAATCGCTCCCGAGCGCCGCCATGATCTGTCCCGGCTTGGGATGCGGGCGATGCTCGGCGGGACGGTGGCCACCTGGATGACCGCGACGCTCGCGGGAGTGCTGGCATGAACGCCGACGGGGTCGGGGCCACCGACGTGAAGGCCGGCGTGGCGGAGGCAGCCGAAGCCGTCCGCTCGCGGATCGGAGACCTGGAGCCGGCCGTGGGCCTGGTCCTGGGATCAGGGCTGGGTTCGCTTGGTGACGAATTCGAAGAGGCCGTGAGAATTCCGTACGACGATCTCCCGCACTGGCCCCCGGTGGGTGTGGCCGGGCATTCCGGGACGCTGGTCGCCGGCCTCCTGGAGGGCGTACCGGCAGTCGCCCTCAAGGGCCGGGCCCACCTGTACGAAGGCCATTCGGCTGGCGTCGCCACGCTGCCCGTCCGGGTCCTGGCGGCGCTCGGCATACGAGCCCTGTTCGTGAGCAACGCGGCAGGGGCCATCAACCCGGATTTCGAGCCCGGCGACCTGATGTTGATCTCGGACCACCTGAACCTGATGGGGCAGAACCCCCTCACGGGTCCCGTGGTCGCCGGCGACCTCAGGTTCCCTGACATGACCGATGCGTACGACACGAAACTGAGGAACCTGGCACGGGAGACGGCCCTGTCCGGGGATCTGCCTCTCAAGGAAGGGGTGTACGCCGGTCTATTGGGGCCGAGCTACGAAACGCCTGCCGAGATCCGCATGCTCGAGCGCATGGGTGCCGACGCCGTGGGGATGTCCACGGTCCCGGAGGTCATCGTGGCGGGGGCCCTGGGACTTCGCTGTTTCGGGGTGAGCTGCATGACGAATTTCGCAGCCGGCATCAGTCCCGAGCCGCTGTCGCACACCGACGTGATGCAGGTCACGGAGAGGGTCGGCGGCCAGTTCCGCGCCCTGGTGCGCTCCGTCATCGGTCGGATCGAGTCTGCGTTGTAGGAACGCCTATCGGGTCTCCGCCCGGTGGTTCAGAGGCGTGCTCCCGGCCCCGAGTCCCGGCGCGGTGGCGATCGCCCGCCGCGTATACGACAGGGCCCTGTCGACCGAATCTTCCAGCGTCTGACCCCGGGCAAGGCCGGCGGTGATCGCCGCCGAGAGGGTGCAGCCGGTCCCGTGCGCGTTTCCCACGGGGAACCTGGCCGCTCTCCACTCCCGCCAGCCCACCCCATCGAACAGGATGTCCACGACTTCGTCTCCGTCCAGGTGCCCTCCCTTGATGAGAACGGCCTTGCACCCGGAGTCGACCAGGCGCCGGGCGGCTTCGCGCATGTCGCTCTCGTCGCGTACCGGCATGTCCGCGAGGATGGCCGCCTCGTCCAGGTTGGGGGTCACGAGGCCCGCCAGCGGCAGCAGGGCCGATCGGAGAGAACCGACGGCGTCCGGGTCGAGGAGGGTGTCCCCGCTCGCGGCCACCATTACCGGATCCAGCACGTAGCGGCTGATCCCGACCTCGGAGAGCGCGCCGGCGACGGCCAGGATGGTGGGAGCGTCAGCCAGCATGCCCGACTTGCAGGCGACGGGTTGAAGGTCTGCCGCGACGACCCGTATCTGTTCGATCACGATGTCCGCGGGAATGGTGTGGACGCCATACACACCCACCGTGTTCTGGACGGTCACAGCCGTGACGGCCGACGTGCCGAACACGCCGAACGCCTCGAACGTCTTGAGATCGGCCTGGATTCCGGCGCCGCCACCGGAGTCGCTACCCGCGATCGTGAGCGCGACCGGAGGTCTGCTGGTATGGGACGGATTCACGGTACGCTTCGCCTTCCTTGCCGCCGCTTTCCCCGCGGCGGTGCCCGGTTCACATTAGTCAGCCATGCCCAGCCAGAGTCAGAGCAAGCACGTACGGGCGCTCCACCGGCGCAAGGAGCGGCGAGCCCGCGGCGAGTTCCTCGTCGAGGGGCCACGCGTACTGGCGGAACTCCTGCGCTCCGGTCGGCCGGTGACGATGGTGCTATATACCAAGGCGGCGCTGGAGGAGCCAGCCGGCCAGGGCCTGCTCGCCGCAGCGGTCGAGGCC
>JBATJK010000032.1:0-1833 GCA_049668445.1 Gemmatimonadota bacterium | reverse complement strand
AGTCGCCGGCGAGGGCGATGGGCGCGCCCGGATCGACGACGGGGTCGAGACGCCGAGGGTCGGCCGACCGGGCGAAGCGCCACCGGTGGGCCGTGAGATGGATGGCGGACACCGGCGCGCTCCCTGTCAGATCGAGGAAGCGGTTCAGGAGGCTCTCACCCAGGACGTCACGGTCGTCCTCGAGCCTCTCTTCCGACCACGGCGGGCTGGCGTGGAGCGTCCAGCACTCGGGGAGACCCCGCCGCCCGGGCTTGCTGGATTCCCGGGCCGCCCACGCGAGCGTCCGATCCTCGATGAAGGCGGCGTCGAATCCGACATCGAGGGTCTCCTCGAACGCCACCATCGCGGCCCAGCAGGGCAGCATGCGAACCTCCCTGCACGCGTCTGCCAGAGCGGGCGCGACCCCCTCCAGAAGGTCCGCCGACTGCGCCGGAGGGCAACTCACGATCACGGCCGCGTAGGTCTCGACCAACGGCCCCTCGGCGGACGCGAGCTTCCATTCCCCGTCGCCGGTGGGACGGATCGACTCGATCCGGGTCCCGGTCAGGACCGGCGTGTCACCCGCGAGCGCCGCTCCGAGCGCGCTCATCCCGGGCACTCCCACGTAGCGCTCCGAGTCCGTGGCCCCGCTCCAAGAGCCGTCGGCATTCAACCTTACGACGCGGGGTTCCCAGCGTGCGACGCCACCCCGCTCCTCGAGAGATGTCACCACCTCGGCCATGCGGGGGTCCCGGACCGTGAAGTACTGCGCTCCGTGATCGAACGAGAGCCCATTCGCGCGGCGCGTGGCGCTCCGGCCTCCCAGCCCCCGACTCTTCTCGAAGACCCGTACGGCCAGGCCGTGCTGCCTGAGGTGGCGGGCGGCGGACAGGCCTGCCACGCCGGCGCCCACGATGGCGACGGTTCGCTTCCGATTCGTAGGAATGGCAGCCGTGTTCACTTTGGGAAAGTATCTCTCTACGGACTCCGGAAAGGGATTTCCCTGCGCCCTTTGGCGCAAGACTGGTCCATGCTCCCGTGGGGCCGTATCGTCACGATCGCCCTTCTGCTGGCCGCCGGAAAGGCTTCTCCCAACCTTGCGGACCTTCGCGACCGGAACCACAATCCGGCAGGAGGTTTCGCATGACCGTCGATCAGCATGACCCCGTCCGCACCTTCGTCCAGGTTCCCGAACGGAATCTGGGCCACGCCATCGCGCACAAGCTCCGGGAGGATCCGGCGATCCAGGTGATCGGCGTTTCCACGGATCCGGACAAAGATGCGTACTGGATCTACGAGGCCGACCCCGATGTGATCGTCGCCGATTTCCAGGCGGGGGGACTCAATTTCCTGTTCACGGAGCGTCTCCCGCCCGGTGACCACCGGGTCGTCTTCTTCGCCCCCCGTTCCGACGAGGGGTGCGATGCCTGCTACGAGGCCCTGGTTCACGGTGCCGAGGGGATCATGTGCCGGCCCGGTTCAGCGGAGGAAGCCGCGCACTGTGACGCGCTCGTCGAGTCGGTCCGGGAAGGGACTCCGATGCGGCCCGCTGACTGCCCTGCAGTCAAGCGCTTGAGGGAAGAGGGTAAGGAGGACTAGGAGCGCTCCTGGGCCCGCTCCACGCGAACGGCGCAGACCTTGGTCTCGGGGATCTTCGCCACCGGATCGTACGCCGCGTTGGTGAGCACGTTCGTCGGCGCCTCGTGGAAGTGAAACGTCATGCTGATGGTGCCCGGTGGCGAAACCTCCGTCACCAGGGCGTGCGCCTCCACCTCTCCCCGCCTCGACGTCACCCGCACCAGGTCGCCGCTGGCGATCGCGAGCTCCACAGCATCGCGCGGGTGGATCTCCACC
>JBATJK010000031.1:0-9692 GCA_049668445.1 Gemmatimonadota bacterium | reverse complement strand
CCGTAGGCCGCGCCCGCGGAGGCCACGACTTCGGTCAGCCCCTCCTCGCCCGGGCCTCCGAGGACCAGGACCCGCCGGCCCGCGGTCGCGAGACGCTGGGCCAGCGCCGAATACCGGCCCGCGGGCCATCGTCGGGACTCACCGTTGGCGCCCGGAAAGAGCGCCACGACGAGCGGTTCTCCGACTCCACCGGTGCGCTCCGCCGCATCCGGAAGACGAAGCTCGGGCGCCGGCGGATCTCCCGCCGTTTCCGCCCCCACCAGGGCCAGGAACTCGTGAACCCGGTGTCGCTCCAGGAGCGGGCCACGAGGCACCGCATCCGTGAGCATCCAGGTACGCCACCCGCCTCCGGTGCCACGTCGACTCCGGAGCCCGCCCAAACGGAACATCAGCGCGCTCGACGCGGAGGGCGTCAGGAGTATACCACGCCGGGCCCCCGTGGCCCGTACCTGGCGCCCGCCCGCTCGAACCGCTCTCCGATCCACGATCGGAAGTCTCTCGACCTCCAGCCCGGCCATGTCCAGTATCGGCTCCATCCCGGCCATGTACTGCACGTGCGGACGCCGCCCGGCCCTGGCCTCGGTCGCCGCCACGTGGTGCAGGGCCGGCAGGGCCAGGACCAGTTCGCCCAGGTGGTTCGGGGCCCGGACAACCAGGCCGCCGGCCTCGTCAGTCACCGACCTGTAGGACGGCCAGAAACGCCTCCTGCGGGATCTCCACCGATCCCACCTGCTTCATCCGCCGTTTCCCTTCCTTCTGCTTTTCGAGGAGCTTCCGCTTCCGCGTGATGTCCCCTCCATAGCACTTCGCCGTGACGTTCTTGCGCAGGGCCTTCACGTTGGTGCGCGAGATCACGTCCCGCCCGATCGCCGCCTGGATCGCCACGTCGAACAGCTGCCGCGGGATGAGCTCCTTCAGCTTGCTGGCCATCTTGCGGCCGTATTCGTACGACTCGTCGCGGTGCACGATCACGCTGAGCGCGTCCACCGGTTCGCCGTTCAGGAGAATGTCGAGCTTGACCAGGTCGGAGACCCGGTACCCGACCAGTTCGTAGTCCAGCGCCGCGTAGCCTCGGGACACCGACTTCAGCCGATCGTAGAAATCCAGGACGATCTCCGCGAGCGGGATGTCGTACCGGAGCTCCACCCGGTTGGTGTCCAGGTACTCGAGGTTCAGATACTCGCCCCGCCGCTCGTGGCACAGCTTCTGGATTCCCCCGATGTACTCGGCAGGAGAGACGACGTGCACCCGGACGTACGGCTCCTCGACCGACTCGATCCGGCCCCGTTCGGGCATCTTGCTGGGATTCTCGACGGAGAAGCGCTCTCCGTTGGTCAGCGTGCCGTGATACTCCACGTTGGGGACCGTCGTCACCAGGTCCAGGTTGAACTCGCGCTCCAGGCGCTCCTGGACGATCTCCATGTGCAGAAGTCCCAGGAATCCGCACCGAAACCCGAAGCCCAGCGCGGTCGATGTCTCGGGCTCCCAGTGCAGGCTGGCGTCGCTCAACTGGAGCTTGGAGAGAGCTTCGCGCAGCTCTTCGAACTGGTCGGTGTCCGTCGGATACAACCCCGCGAACACGACCGGCTTGGCCTCCTGGTAGCCCGGCAGGAGATCCGGGGCCCGATCGGCCGCGTCGAACAGGGTGTCCCCTACCCGCGTGTCGGAGATTCGCTTGATCTGGGCCGTCAGGTACCCAACCTCGCCCGCGTTCAGTTCGCCAACACTCTGGAATCCGAGGCACATGTAGCCGGCCTCGTCCACCTCGTACTCGGCCTCGCTCGCCCCGAATCCCACGGTCATGCCCTTCTTGATCGACCCATCCACCACACGAAGGAACGGGACCGCACCGCGGTACTTGTCGTACATCGAATCGAAGATCAGGGCCCGGAGAGGCGCCGCGGGATCCCCGGAGGGTGCAGGCACGCGATGCACGATGGCCTCGAGAATCTCGGCGACCCCGGTGCCCATCTTCGCCGAGGCCAGCAACACGTCCTCCGGCTCTACACCGATCAATTCACAGATCTCGTCGCGTCGTCTCTCCGGCTCGGCGGCCGGAAGATCGATCTTGTTCACCACGGGGATGATCTCGAGCCCCGCGTTCAGGGCGAGAAACAGATTCGAGATCGTCTGGGCTTCGATGCCCTGGCTCGCGTCCACCACCAGCAGGGCGCCCTCGCAGGCTTCAAGGCTCCGGCTCACCTCGTAGGTGAAATCGACGTGTCCCGGCGTGTCGATCAGGTTGAGCTGGTACTGCTTACCGTCCGCGGCCCGATAGGGAAGACGCACGGCATTCAACTTGATCGTGATCCCGCGCTCCCGCTCCAGGTCCATCGAGTCGAGGACCTGCTCCTTCATCTGGCGGGACTCCACCGCACCCGTCGACTCCAGCAGTCGATCGGCGAGCGTCGACTTGCCGTGGTCGATGTGGGCCACGATGGAAAAATTGCGAATCAGGTTCTGCGGCACATTGTCCTCTTCGCGCGGGTCATGAGCCCGCAAATATAGACCTTCAAATCTCGATCGTCAGCCCGTCCCACGCGGGCTTCACCCCGCCCGGGAGCCGCGATTCCAGATCCGCGTGATCGACCCTGTGGGTCAGGTGCGTCAGGTAGGTCGTTCCGGCCTCCAGTCGCCGGGCGGCCTCGAGCGCCTCTTCCACGTTGAAGTGGGTGGGGTGCGGGTTCCCGAACCACAGAGCGTTAATCACCAATACCGGCACTCCCTGGAGCAGCGGAACCGCGCTGTCCGGGACTTCTTTCGCATCCACGATGACGGCCAGGTCCCCCACCCGGAATCCGTAGCTCCGGAACCAGCCGTGCGGAAACGCGATCGTCTCCAGGTCGAAGCCCGCCGCTTCTATACGTTCCCTGTCTTCGAACGTCACGAGATCGAGGCCCGGGATGCTGCTCCCCGGCGTCGTTCTCGCGTCCGGGCCCCAGAAATAGGCGAAGCGGGTCCTGAGCTCCTCTTCGTACTCGGCGGCCACGTGCACGGGCAGCCGGTACCCCGCCCGGTTCGTGAACGCCCGCAGGTCATCGATTCCGTGCACGTGGTCGGCGTGGGCGTGTGTGATGAACACCCCGTCCAGGCGATCGACCCTGGCCGCGATGAGCTGCAGCCGGAGTTCGGGCGGCGTGTCCACCAGCAGCCGCCGTCCCCCATCCTCCAGCAGCAGGCCATGCCGGGTGCGCCGGTTGCGCGGATCGTCCGACGTGCACACGGCGCAGTCGCACCCCGGCACCGGGACCCCGAACGACGTTCCGGTTCCGAGAAAGGTCAGCTTCATGACCTCACAGCGTCTCCACGCGCATGTAATTCGTGGTTCCCGGCACGTCGAACGGCATTCCCGCGGTGACCACGCACTGCCGGCCCGGTTCCGCGAGTCCGTGCTCGAACGCGTACCTGCGAGCCCTGGCCAGCATGGTATCGTAGCTCACGGGCTCGTCGTGATAGATCGGCACCACCCCCCAGGCCAGGGCCAGTTGCCGGTAGGTACGCTCCTTGTCGGTCACGGCGAGAATCGGCACGCGCGGTCGCTGGCCGGCCAGCAGCCGGGCCGTGAACCCGCTCGTAGTGAGCGTGACCAGGAATGGCGCGCCGAGTCGGTGCGTCGCCTCCACCGCGGCCCCGGCGATCGCTCCGGGAACCGTTCGGTTGACGCCCGAGCGCACCAACGGCGCTCCCACGTCGGACGGGTTCTCGAGGAATCCGGACTCACTCTCGATTCGCCGGGCCACCCGGTCCATCGCCTGCACCGCCTGGACCGGATACTCACCCATGGCGGTTTCGCCCGAGAGCATGACCACATCCGTACCGTCGAGCAGGGCATTCGCCACGTCGGACACCTCGGCCCTGGTGGGACGCGACGTGAAGGTCATGGATTCGAGCATCTGCGTGGCCGTGATCCCGATCGATACCGATTCCTCACTCAGTCGCAGGACCCTCTTCTGCACGATCGGGACTTCCTCGAAATCGAGCTCCACGCCCAGGTCACCGCGGGCCACCATCACCCCGTCCGCCAGGGACAGGATCTCGACCAGGTTCCGGACGGCCTGCTCCTTCTCGATCTTGGCGATGATCAACACATCGTCATTCACCAGCTCGCGAAGCTCCGCGACGTCGGCGGCCCGGCGGACGAAGCTGAGGGCCACGTAGTCGACGCCCTGTTCCAGCGCGAATTCGAGATCGAGCCGATCCTTGTGCGTCAGGCTCGGCACGGCGAGCGCCTTCCCCGGCAGGTTGAGGCCTTTTCGGGACAGAAGGACGCCGTTGGTCTCGGCCCGGGCGGTCACACGCGTTCCGCTGACCCCCTCCACGACGAACGCGATGCGGCCATCGTCGAACAGGAGTCGGTCGCCGGCGTCCATCTCGCCGGCAAGGTCGGGGTAGGTGATCGGGATCTCCCCACCCGAGGTCCCCGCATCGGCGTCGTGCAGGGCCTCGAACACGTAGACCTCGCCCCTGGCGATATCGAGAGGCCCGGGAAGCACCCCGACCCGGATCTTGGGACCCTGCAGGTCGGCCAGCACGGCCAGCGGCTTGCCGACATCCCGGGCCACCTCGCGCGTCAATCGGATCGTGCGGGCGGCGTCCTCGTGAGAACTGTGCGAGAAGTTCACGCGGACGGCGTCCATGCCGGCGTCCACCAGGCGGCGAAACGTCTCCGGATCCCGGGACGCGGGTCCGATCGTACAGATGATCTTGGCACGACGAATCACCGCTACCTGTCCTCGCTTTCAGGGTTCGGGGAGGGGTGACCGGCCGCTGTCGCGTGCCCGTCGCCCCTCGTTCCCTACAAGATAACGTCCGCAACGCTGCCGGCGTTCATCCACAAAAAAAGGCCCGGCCCCGCACACACGGGAGCCGGGCCTCGTCCTGACACCGGGTCAGGCGTGCAGCGCAGCGTCCAGCGTCAGCTCCGGCCGGTGGTCCAGCAACCAGCGGTGCAGGCTCATGAGACCGCGCAAAGGTACGCACTCCAGGGCACTCGGTTCCAAACCCGGAATGATGCACGCCGCCGCTCGACGGCAGAAATACGTCTTCTGCTTCTGCCTCTGCTCCATCGACAGGTTCGTACCGCCCGGGATGTCCGGGATGGGCTCGAGCAGACGGCGATAGCTGAACACTTCCCGCGGAGAAAAATGATCCGGGATGTGATAGGCCTTGCCGTCCAGCTCGAATGACCCGTCTCCCTCGATGAACAGAAGATCCGGCATCGCTACAGCCAGTGCACGAGCTCCTTGCCACGGTCGGCACCTCCGCGCGAAGCGGGAGGCGAGAACATGAAACGCTTCCGTCTCTATCATCCAGGCGACGCATCGGTCGCCGTAGTGCCGCGTGTGGGCTGCTTGGACAGGCCCGGCTGTGTCCGGTTCCGGGTACGGCTCGGCGCCCCCGCCATCGGCGAAGCGCAACTGACGGGCTGATCTCTTTGCTTCCGCCCGCCGGGCGCCGGCCGCACCGAAATCACCTGATTCCCAACCCGACGAAACCCCGAAGCCACAACATTTGGTGTCGGCCGAAACTACCGCCGCTAGATGTTGTGGTCAAGTTTTCGGGGACATGGGAAACTGAGAGCCCGCCTTGAATACCGCGCTCCGGACGCGCATCTTCCGCCGAGACTTTCGCTTCTACGCCCCGTGCGGTGTTGCAGAGCGACCCAAATGACGATTGCGGAGCAATTGATGGCACGCGAAAAAGGCATCGTGAAGTGGTTCTCCACCGACAAGGGGTACGGCTTCATCCGTCGGGACAGCGGTGACGAGATTTTCGTCCACCACACCGATATCGAGGTAGATGGGTACGCGGCACTCAAGAACGGTGAGACCGTCGAGTTCGACGTGTTCGAGTCCGACCGCGGACCGAAGGCCCGCAACCTGGTTCCCCTGGATGCCGACGGAACGAAACCGGCCCCCAGGGCGAAGACCGGCAACGGCGCGGCCAAATCGGGTGGGCGGGGCGGCGGGGCGGAACGTCCAGCGAGGGCCGAGCGTGGATCGCGCAGAGGACGGGGCGAGTCCAGCGACCGGGAGCGTTCCAGTGGTTCGGTAAAGGGCCCCGCAGGCGCGACGACCGGCGGCAAGGTGACGCTGGCTCAACAGTTGCGCGAGCGCCTGAGTAAGAGGTTTCCGGGCCTCGGCGCTTGAGGCGCAGGGCCCGGAAGCAGCTTCGAAAGCCGGCCTCTTGAGATTCAGGTGCCTCCTACACTATCTTTAAGGGCTTGGAATGGAACGCGCGTCGCGTGACGCGGGCATCGGACACGATCAAAAGGGGACAGACCGTTGGAGATCCATATTGGGGAGGGCCAGAACCTGGAGAAGGCTCTCCGGCAATTCCGACGCAAGGTTCAGCGGGCGGGCATACTGGCAGACATGCGCAGGAAGCGCCGCTACGAAAAGCCGAGCGAGGCGAAGCGTCGGAAGGCCAAGGCAGCCGAGCGGCGGCGTGTCCGCAGCGCGCGGCGCCGCGCACGTCGCTAGTCCCCGATCCTGCACGACGGGCCCGGACCGGTTCAGAGCGTCCGGCCCCGCACACGTACATTCCCGATCTGATCTGACCGCGCCGGCCTCCGTGGGCCGGCGTTCGTGGTTTCCCGCCCTGCCGTTGAGCCACCCATGAACCCTGCCCTGTGCTGGGCCCGCGGCGTTTTGAGGCCGATCACCGAGTTCCGACCCCGGGCAGGCGACCGGGCCTTCCGCTACGGCGACGGAGTGTTCGCCACGATGGCCCTCGAGCGAGGCCGCCTGCTGGACGCGGCCGCGCACGCCGACCGACTGGTAAGGTCGGCTGACGCAATCGGGCTTTCCGTTCCTGAAGCCGTTAGAAGTCCGGGCCGCCTGTGCGAGATCCTGGCCCTGCTGGGTGCGAGCGGCTCCGCGGATGGCGTCGTCCGGGTCCAGGTCAGCGCCGAATCGGGCGGTCGTGGATACGGCCGGGCCGGAGACGCCTCGTGGGAACTCGTCGAGATCCACCCCTTGCCGGCCCCGCGGGTCCTCACGGTCGCCGTACTCGAGCCGGTCGATGCGCCCGTCCCCGCTCTCCCGTCCGTGAAGAGCTGCAGCGCGCTGGCTCACGTACTGTGCGCCCGGGCTGCCGCCAGGCGCGGAGTCGCGGAGGCCGTACGCGTGGCGGGGGGACATGTGCTCGAAGCTTCCGCCTCGAACCTGTTTTGGATCCACGATGGCGCGCTGTGCACACCCTCTTCCTCGCTGCCGCTGTATCCGGGAGTTACCCGCTCCGTGGTCCTCGACGTCGCGCGGGGCGCCGGATGGGAGATACACGAGGGCGAGTTCGACCGGGCGGCGCTCGCACGAGCGGGCAGCGCATTCCTCACCAACGCCGTGCGCGGTGTCGAGCCGGTAGCAGAGCTGGAGGGGTCTCCGCTCGAATGGCCGCCCGAGCTCGAGGCCCTGCGGGAATCGGTGCAGGCTGCCCGGATCGAGGGCGGACTTCCGGTCCCGTCTTGAGCGCCATCCTCTCGCCGGGCGGTTTCGAGCCGGTGGCCGACGGCTGCCGGCGTGCCGTCGTACCCTCGCCCTGGCCGCCGCGCTCGGTGGCCGTCTTCCTGATCGACTCCGGCGGGACCCGGCTGGTGGATACGGGCGCGGCGACGATGGAATCCGTGGAGTTCCTTGCCGCTGCGCTCGATGAAGCCATCGGCCCGGGAGAAATGCCGGGCGGCGTCATTCTCACCCATTCGCACCTTGATCACGCCGGGGGCCTGGAGGCTCTCGCTCCCGACACCGTGATCGCTCACCAGGACGCCGCGCGCCTGTACGAAGCGGACCAGAGAACTCCCGGCGGCCAGCCGTTCGTGACGGTCGCCGGAACGTCCGGGGGGATCCCGGACATGCCCGGATGGGAGTGGGTTCTGGGCGAGGGACACGCTCCCGGGCATCTCCTGCTATGGCAGCCGGAATCCGGGACCCTGCTGGCCGGTGACCAGTTCCTGCTCGGCCTGAAGACTCCGCTGCGGATCGCCGACCCGGAGGAGGATTCCTTCGGATCCTACCTGGAGACCCTGGACCGGGTGGCCGCCTTGAAGCCCGCGATCATGCTGACGGGCCACACCGAGGCCATCCGGGAGCCCGAGGCGTGGCTCGACCGGGAACGCCGGCGCCTGTCCAGGCAGCTGGACCGGACCCGGACGGCGGTTCGATCGGGGGCGCGGGACGCGGAAGAGGTGACGGAGCGAACCTACGGCTCGATCCCCGGACCGGGGGCGCGCCAGTTGCTGCTCAGGGAAAAGCTGGCGGCGCTGCGCCACCTGGCCTTACAGGGAGAAATCAGGCGCCACCGGGTCGACGGGCAGGAGACCTTCGAAGGCTAGTCCGAGCCGAACCGCCGTTCGACGTAGTCCTCGAGAAGGGCGATGAACTGCGGCACGATGTCATCCCCCCGCAGGGTCGAGTGGTGCTCGCCGTCCACGTATACCGGCGCGCTCGGCTCCTCGAACGAACCCGGAAGCGAGATTCCGATGTCCGCGTGACGCGATTCCCCGGGTCCGTTCACCACGCAGCCCATCACCGCGACCGAGAGCTCTTCCACGCCCGCGTGGCTTTCCTTCCAGGCAGGCATGCGCTCGCGAAGCCAACCCTCGATATCCTGCGCCATCTCCTGGAAGAAGGTGCTCGTGGTGCGCCCACATCCGGGGCAGGCCGTGACCTGCGGCTCGAAGCTGCGCAGCCCCAGAGACTGAAGGAGCTGGCGCGCCACCAGGACTTCCTCTCTCCGGTCTCCGCCGGGCGCCGGCGTGAGCGAGACTCGAATGGTGTCGCCGATCCCTTCGGCCAGCAGGATCCCGATCCCGGCGGAACTGGCCACCGTTCCCTTCCGGGCCATCCCGGCCTCGGTGAGTCCCAGGTGCAGAGGGTAGTCCGACAGCGGAGCGAGCGCCCGGTAGACGCGGAGCAGGTCGGGCACCGACGACACCTTCGCACTGAGGATGATCGCGTCTTGCGGCAGGCCGATCTCCTCGGCCACGCGGGCCGAGCCCATGGCGCTCTCGACCACGGCGGCGATCATCACCGCATCGGCCGGCAGCGGCTCGGCCAGCACCGCGTTCTCATCCATCATCTGCGTCAGCAGCGCCGCGTCGAGCGAGCCCCAGTTGACGCCGATACGGACCGGCTTCCCGTTGGCGATCGCGCACTCGACGATGGTCGCGAAGTGGGCGTCCCACTTCTTCGTGCCGACGTTGCCGGGATTGATGCGGTACTTGGCGAGCGCCGCCGCGCAATCGGGGTGCCCGGGCAACAGAATGTGCCCGTTGAAATGGAAATCGCCGATGATGGGAACGTGCACCCCCATCGCGTCGAGCCGGGTGACGATCCCGGGCACGGCGGCCGCGGCGGCGGAGGTGTTCACCGTGATCCGAACGAGCTCGCTTCCCGCCTCCGCCAGCTCGGCCACCTGGCGAACCGTGGCTTCGACGTCGGCCGTGTCGGTGTTGGTCATCGACTGCACCACCACGGGGTGCTCGCTGCCGACCCTTACCTCGCCGACCCTCACGCTCGACGTGCGGCGCCGGGCCAGCAGGCCTGACTCCGGAACGGCGCAGGGCGGTCGTGACTCGCGGATATCCATGGCGGCCTAAGCTACCTGCCCGTCACTCAGCCTACCAGTCACAAAAAAAACCCCCGGATCTCTCCGGGGGCCGCGCCCGCCGGTTGGCCCGCGCGGGGGCGGGG
>JBATJK010000030.1:0-37413 GCA_049668445.1 Gemmatimonadota bacterium | reverse complement strand
CGACAGGGGTCTCCGAGAGAGTTACGGCCATGCTCTGATCGTGGATCCCTGGGGGTCGGTACTGGCCGATGCGGGCGACACGCCCGGGATCGCGCTGGCCGAGATCGACCTCGACCGCGTGCGCGAGATCCGACAGGCAATGCCGATGCGGGCATCCCAAACGGCGAAGGAGTGAGGGGCAGCATGCGACTGATCCTGCATCCAGGCCACCCCAAGTGCGGATCCTCCACCGTGCAGTTCGCGATGTACTCGAACATCGACCAGCTCGAGCGAGAGCACGTTTACGTGCCCAACCGCCGGTTCGAGTTCCCCGCGGCCGGGCCGGTCTATCACGAGCGGTTGGGCAATCCCGTGCACTACTTCGAGTCGATCGCGAATGCCGGGGATGTCGCCAGCTTCGAGCAGAAACTCGTGGCGGCGCTGGATGCGGTCCGGAGCGCCGGGGGCCAGAAGGTGATCATCTCGGCCGAGAACCTGGGCAATCAGCCAGGGATCACGACCCGGCGACCGGTTCACGAGGTCCTGGCCCGACATTTTCCGGACACGCGCGTCGTGTTCTACGTCCGCCGACAGGACGAATGGATGGTGTCCAGCTGGCAGCAGTGGGGGCACAAGCTGGGCTGGAGCCTCGAACAGCACATCGAAAAGGGTATCGAGGACCACAGGCCGGACTTCCTCAAGGCCGCCCTGTTCTTCGAGGAGGTGTACGGTGAGGGCTGCGTCGAGGTCGTCCCCCTGAATCGGCCGACGTTGATCGACGGCGATCTCCTGGCCGACTTCAGCTCCCGGGCCGGCATAGCCCGGCTGGAACTTCCGGAGGAGGAACAATTCCGGAACGCCAGTTTTGGTGGGGCCCTGTGCGATGTCCTGTCGCGCATTCATGGAGTGTATGACGGCACCGGGGATCGTAAGGTCCGCGAGTTGCTGTCTGGACTCTCGGCCTCACGCGACCTGATATTCAGCAGCGACAAAAAGTTGTTGACGCGCGATCTGCGGCGCCGGGTCCTGGACCATTATCGAACCGACAACGAAACTCTCAGGGAGCGCTTCTTCGCGGACATTCCATTCGACGCTGTGTTCGGCCTGCCGGAGTCGGAGGGGGACGACGTGGCCGACCTGCGTGCGCAGGTCGAGGGCCTGAGGGACGTGGCGGCGATTCAGATGGAAGTGATCCTCTCACTCCTGGAGGGCCCCGGCGATCCGGAGGCCTCTCGCTCGCTGCTCGGCCGGCTGAGTCGCCGAGGCAGACCCGGCGACGACTGAGCCGCCCGACCTTCTCTTTTCACCACCAGCCGGTTATCCCTGGCACTGGTTCGAAATCAGACCCTTCGATTTCTTCGACGGCAATCCGGCAATGAATCTCCCGGAGGTTCCATGAAGCACCTGACTAAACTCGCGCTGGTGGCGATGTGTTGCGCCGCCTGCGATCAGCCGGACTCCGCTGGTGATCGCACCCCTGCTTCGGGTCTCGACTCTCCGAACGACGCAGTGGCCCAGGCCATGGCGATCGCGGACGAGTACGTCGCCGGCTACTACGACGAGTTTCCGGAAGAGGCCTATGAGACGGGATTCCCGGCCGCCCTCGATCGGATGGGCAACCACGGTCCCGCCGAGCGAGCGGACTGGCAGGCCCGTGAGGACGCCTGGCTGTCCCGTTTGCAGGATATCGATCCGGCGTTGCTCAAGGGGACGGAAGCCGCCGTGCCCTATACGTTCGCGCGCGAGCGTCTCGAGGCGGCGACGGCCCGGCGGGTCTGCCGCACGGAGCTTTGGAACGTCAGTCCGACCTGGACCGGGTGGCAGAACTTCTTCCCGGGGGTATTCGCGAAGCAGCCGGTGGGCACGGAGCGGGCCCGCTCCAATGCGATCGCTCGTGCGAAGGATGTCGCGCGTTACATCGACACCGAAATCGAGAACCTCCGGATCGGCATCCAGGAGGGCTACACCGCGCCTGGCTCCAACGTGGGGCGCGTGATCGGGCAGTTGGAGGGGCTGCTGTCGGTATGGCCCAACGAGACGCCCTACTACGACCCCGCGATGCGGGACGGCGATGAGGCCTTCGGGACGGAACTGGCCGCCGTGATCTCCGACGAGATCTTTCCGGCCGTGCGACGCTATCGTCTGTTCCTGGCCTCTGAGTACCTGCCCGCTTCGAGGAACGAGATCGGTGTGACGTCCGATCCGGGCGGCCGCGACTGCTACCTGGCTTCGGTCCTGTTTCACGCCACGCTTCCTCTGACGCCCGAGGAAATCCACGAGACGGGGCTGCGCGAGATGGAGCGCATCCAGGACGAGATGCGAGCCATCGGCGCGCGGAGCTTCGGCACGGACGATGTCACGGAACTGCTCAGCCTGGTGCGCGCGGATCCAGCGAACAGCTTCGAGACGCCGGAGGAGATCGTCGCGTTTGCCCAGGAGGCCGTGGATCGTGCGAAGGAGGCCATGCCGGACTGGTTCGGCTTCGTGCCGCAGGCGGACGTGGCACTCAAGCCGTATCCGGAGTACATGCGCGTCACGGGAGGAGGGTTCTACTCGGCGGGAGCGGCGGACGGCAGCACCCCGGGCACGTACGAGTTCGGGACTTTCGAGCCGAGTGACCTCAATCGGGGAGGTGGCTTCGAGGCCACCACGTTCCACGAGACGTATCCGGGCCACCACATGCAGGTGTACGTGGGGCTGGAGGGAACGGGCGTCCACCCGATCCTCAAGTACTTCTTCAGCTCGGGGCTCGGGGAAGGCTGGGCCCTTTACTCCGAACGGCTGGCCGACGAGGCCGGCCTGTACACGGCCGATGTGGACCGCCTTGGGATGCTGTCGAACGAGGCGTTCCGGGCGGCCCGGCTGGTAGTGGACCCGGGGATGCACGCGCTGGGATGGAGCCGCCAGGATGCGATGGACTATATGCTCGCGAATACCGCGGCATCAGAGGGCGAGGTCGAGTCCGAGGTCAGCCGGTACATCGCCGTGCCGGGCCAGGCCACCGCGTACCTGACGGGCAGCCTGGTGATCCAGGACCTGCGCCGGAAAGCAGAGGAGGCCCTGGGCGATCGGTTCGACATTCGGGCCTTTCACGATCGTGTCATCCAGGACGGTACGATCACTCTGACCATGCTTCAGCACTCGATCGACGAGTGGATCGAGTCGGAGCTTGGCGAGTGAGACTCAGCGCCCGGCGGGCGTGACCGGATAGCGCACGGGAGGCCGGCAGGCGCGGGCCATGGGTCCCGTCACGGCCTCCGCGGTCCTGAAGTAGTCGTACAGCGCTCGAGAAGCCTGCGCGATCGTGCGCTCCCGACGATACGTGGTCCGGTGAGGGGTGTTCACGTACACGGCCACCGCCAGGTGCCCGGCACCGTCCGGCAGGGTGACGATGCCAACGTCGTTGACCGCTGCGGCCATCGTACCCGTCTTGTGCGCCACCGGCGTTCCTCCCGGCAGCTGTCCACGAAGACGCCGTGGACCCGAACGACTCGCTTCCATCGTCTCAATCAACAGATCCCGGGATTCGCGCGTGAGCCCGGCTCCACGCCACAACTCGGCCAGCAGGCGTGCAGTCGCTTCCGGCGTCGCCGTATCGCGCGGATCCGACCCATACGCGAGCCGTGCCGCCTGGCGAACCGAATCGGGCAGGGCATCCCTCATCCGAAAGTGGTTGTAGCGATAGAGTTCGCTCTCGGGGATGGTATCCGGAATTCCCACCAGGTCCGCGAACGTTCTCGCCTCAGACCGGTCCACGTCCATGTCTTCGATCCCGAGCTCCCGCAGCCGGCTCGTGACCCGCTCGGGTCCGCCGGCCATGCCGAGTATGACGTCCGTGGCCGTGTTGTCCGATACCCTGATCATCAGCCTGAACAGGCTGTCCACCGTAACGGTAACAGGCCGTCCGCCCGACCATGACGCCAGCGGACTGTTGCCGGGGCGGAACTCGGTGATGGGAAGAACGAGACGCTCGTCCATCGACACCTCTCCGGCGTCGACGCGGCGCAGGAACTCCAGCGCCATCGGCACCTTCGAGACGCTGGCCATCGGGAATCGCCGGTCCCCGTTCACGGAAACCGTCAGCCCGGATTCGAGGTGAATTGCAGCGATCCCGATTTCGTCGCCGACCCGGCGCGCGATGCGCTCGAGCGCACGTGTCAGCGAGTCGGGGGCCGCGCAGGTGGACCAGGGGGAGGGATCCTGCATCTGGGCGCTCGCCTGTCCCCTGACCGCCAGAAGGAACACGGCAAGCAGCGGCAGGCACGCCCGTCGTGCCACCGACCTACCCCGTGCGATGTCCCGGCAACCTTGCCCCATCCCCGAACCCCCGCGTCGTCGGTCGCTCTGCCAGTAGCGGTTCTACTCGGTCTCCGCCGCACTCTGCTCGTAAATATGCACGTCCCGCTGCGGGAACGGAATCGAGATGCCCTCCGCGTCGAACCGCTGCTTCACAGTCTCCATGACGTCCCAGTAGACGTTCCAGTAGTCACCGGTGAGGCACCACGGCCGGCAGATGAAGTTCACCGAAGAGTCTCCCAGCTCGTGCAGGCGCACCACCGATTCGGGCTCGTCCAGCACGAGCTCGTGGTTGCGTAGAACGTCTTCCATGATGCCCTGCGCCTTGGCGGCATCGTCGGCGTACCCGATCCCGAACACGAGGTCCACGCGCCGGGTGGCCTGGGCCGTGACGTTGTTGATCACGTCGCCCCACACCTTGTTGTTCGGAAGGATCAAGATCTGGTTGTCGAAGGTCGTGATCACCGTGGACACCAGGGATACGGACTCGACCTTGCCCTTCACTCCGGCCGCGGACACGACGTCCCCCACATCGAATGGCCGGTAGGCCATGATCATCAACCCGGCGGCGAAGTTGGAGAGAGTGTCCTGCAGGGCGAAGCCGAGCACGAAGCCGGCGATGCCGAGACCCGCCAGCATCGGGCCGACATCAATCCCGAACACGGACAGGATGACCAGAAACGCAAGCAGCCACGTGAGCTTCGAGGCCATTCCGACAAGCAGCCGGCGCAGGAGCTCGCTGCTATGGACTTTGGTCGCGGAGATGGCCCTGCTAACAACCTTTCGCGCCACGCGGGCCAGAATTCCGAACACGAAGATCACGAACACGATGGTCGCGATCTTGACCAGTAGCCCCGGCGTGTGGTCCCGAAGCCAGTCGCGTGCGGTCCTCCACCGGTCCTCGACCAGGCTGCCCACGACCTCTGCGTCCAGGACGTTCACATCCAGATTGCCCGTCGCTTCGAGGAGCAGGCGCCGGTAGTCGGCCGTCGGGAGGTCTCGCCTCTGCATCAGCGTGGTCATCGTCTCCAAGCTGGTCGTCGTTCCGCGAAGCTTCTCTGCGAGAGCATCGAGTTCTCTCTGGATCGCCAGGCTGTCGGCGCCGGCCTTTGAAATGCGGTTCAGCAGAGCCGCCCGCTGATCGAGCGCCAGTTCGATCCGTGCAGCTATCGTAGCCGCCCGATCTTCCAATCGGTGGTCGAGCAGGGCTACGTCCGGCCCGAGGTCCGCCGCCACGATCTCCGCGTGCTCGATGTCGTCCGTTGCGGCCTCAATGAGCTCATCCAGGTCGACATTCAACTCCGTGAGTCGCACCTCGAGCGCAAACAGCTCCTCGGGCGGGGTGTCCGGACGCGCGGTGCGCAGCACCATGATCTGCTCCTCAACGCGTTCCGCATGCAAGCGGATGAAGCCGAACTCCCGCTCGACCGCCACCCGGATCCTCACCGTGGCATCCGGCCTCTCGGCCCCCGATTCGCGGGCGGATTGCGTGGCGGTCACCAGATCGCCGAGAAGGACGTGATGCTCGCGCCACCGTCGGGCGAGCTGGTCCGCGAACAGCTCTTTGTCCTCGCCCACCGCGTCGTCGAAGCGGAGCTGCAGGTACCCGATCCTGGCTTCGATCTCACCGAGCCGGGTCAGCAGTTCGGACATCGGGTCGGCGACCGCCGCGTCCTGCGCTGCCGCGGGTACGGGCTGTGCGATGCACATGGCCACCGCGAGAAGAAGGGCGGCAAAGGTTCTGAGTCTGGTCATTATCAAGGCGTCCTGGCAGTTTTCGGTGATCTTCAAAACGAGTCGACGGGATTTTGTCCTGCCTGGCCGGTTTACACAACCACGGCGAACTCCCCCCGGCACGTAACGCGGCGGGTCGGAAAACTGTTCTCTTGTTGGAGTGAGCCGTTCCAAGAAGAGACAAGAACGGAGGTTCACATGTCTCGCTGCCTGCGATTACTCGTCGGCGCCATGGCTCTCGGCGCCTGCTCTTCGACCCCTTCCCAGCCGGTTACCGATTTCACCCCTGCCGACATGCTCGACATGGGAGTCGACATGTTCGGGGTCGCGGCGGATATTCCGCACCGCCAGTACCTGGGTGAAACGAGTGCGGCCGGAGGCAACCAGTTTCCGACCGTCTACCGATGGCTGGCCGAGCTCACCCTCCTGGACAGGGGGTCCACCGATGTCCAGGTATCGGTGCAGGACCTCCAGGCTGCAGGTCTCCCCCTGCTGGACCAGGGTACTCAGCTCGACTTCGTCGGTGGCATGTACGAGCCGGTACGCTACAGGCTGGCCGGCACCCTGACCCGCATTTCGATCTCGCAACTCTACGATGTCAGGCTGACGGTGGACTGGCAGTTGTACGACACGGAAACGGAGTCGATGGTGTTCACGGGATCGTCCGACGGATTTGCCAGGGGGCAGAACCTGGGACTTACGGGGATGCGGCCGAACGCGATGCTGGACAGCTTTCAGAATTGCCTGGGCAAGCTGATTGGCCAGGATGATTTCGCCGCGGCCATCGCGGCGGCGGGGGTTCCGGGCTAAGAGCGGTACCTTCGGGGGGTGATCTGTCCCAACCTATCCGCTGCGCCGCAGGCGTTTGCGGAGCTTGTCGAGGGTGGGGCCCGTGTCGCAGCCCGGCGGATGCGGTCGGACGGGTTCCGGTGGACGAGGCGGCTCCGGCGAACACGGAGGCTTCGGGAATCGGTACGGCTTCTTCCGGTCTCGGGGCGCCCGGCCGCGGTTGCTCTTCGGCATGTGTGGACCTCCTTCGGTTTCGATCGGTTGATCTACACGCCTCTCAATACGCCGGAACCCGGCATGAAGGTTCGCGGACCGGGGGCGACCGGGCTTACAATTGGGGCCGAACACCGCTGACGCCTCTCGCTGCGAGTGTCGGATCGAGGTCCGGCGACCCCCGGATTGGAGGAGCGAAGCTTGAACGGCGAACGCAATCCCAGCGTGATCGACCGTGCCCTGCGGCTCTTCGCGGACGTCCGGGCCGGAGAAGGCGTCAACGTCGTCATCCTGGCGCTGAACGTGTTCATCCTGCTCACCGCCTACTCCATGATGAAGCCGCTTCGATCGGGACTCATCCTGGTCGAGCGCGGGCCCGAGTTCACAGCGTACATGTCGGCGGCCATGGCCTTCATCCTGATCCCGGTGATCGCCGGGTACGGCAAGCTGGCCGACCGCTTTCCAAGGCGCCGCCTGATCAACGTGGTGACCCTGTTCTTCGCTGCCTGCTGCGCTGTGTTCTTCCTGGCTGGCACGGCTGGGGCTCAGATCGGGATCGCCTTCTTCGTGTGGATCGGGATCTTCAGCGTCATGATCATCGCCCAGTTCTGGGGCTTTGCGAACGACCTGTACACGAACGAGGAGGGCGAGCGGCTGTTCCCGATCGTGGCAATCGGGGCGGCCTCCGGCGCCATCGCCGGGTCAGCGGTCGTGGGACGGCTGATCGAGCCGTTCGGTCTCTATCTTCCGATGCTGTTCGCGGGTGCCCTCCTGGTCATGAGCCTCCTTTTGACGAACTGGGTCGACCGCCGTGAGCGCCTGCGGACCGAGGCTTCGATTCCTCCGAATCTCAGCACTGCGACGTCCCCGGCCGCGACCGGCGAATTCCGGATGGACACGGGCGAATTCAAGAACCTGCGAGAGGCTCTGAAGGAGGCTCTGGAGAAAGAGGCACGGGGCGAGAAGTGGTCCCCTGAACAAGCTGAACCGGAGGACGACCGGGGTTCCGAAACCGATTCTCCGCGAGGCGCGTTCGCCCTCGTATTCCGCACCCGTTACCTGCTGTACATCGCGGTTCTCGTATTGCTCCTCAACTGGGTGAACACGAACGGACAGAACCTCCTGGGCTTTCTGGTAACGGATACGGCCATGCGAGCCATCGAGGCCGGTACGGCCAGCGGTGTGGACGCCGGACAGTACATCGGCGCATTCTTCTCGAAGTTCGAGTTCTGGTACAACGTTGCGACCCTGTTCATCCAGCTGTTCATAGTCTCACGCGTCATCAAATACCTGGGCGTGCACGTGGGGATCATGATCCTGCCCCTCATCGCGCTGGGCTCCTACGGCCTGATCGCGTTCTATCCAATACTGGAGTATGTCCGGTGGGCGAAGACGGCGGAGAACGCGACCGACTATTCGCTGCAGAACACGGTACAGAACGCTCTCTTCCTGCCGACCACCCGCGAGCAGAAGTACAAGGCGAAGCAGGTGACGGACTCGTTCTCGAAGCGGGCTGGTGATACGCTGGCGGCCCTGACCGTCTTCGTGGTCGTCAACTTCCTCGGGACCAGTATCCGAGCGTTTGCCCTGCTCAACATCGTGCTCGTCCTGATCTGGTTGGCCGTCGCGTACCGGATCGGGCGAGAGTACAGGGAACTGGTTCGGACCGGACGGCCGCCGGTTTGAGGGAGCGACTCCTGTGAACGAAGAACGCCGCCGCTTCAGCACGATCGGCCGCCCGGTGGACCGGCGCTATCCGACCAACCGGGCGATTGCCGGCCTGTCCCTGCTGGTGGCCATCCTGGGTTTCGGCCTGCGACGCCTGACCGGCACGCCCTCTCCGGAGGCGTTCCTCGGAGGCTTCGTCCTGGCGATCGGGTTCTTCCTGGCCTGGGCCGTTGCCCGAGAGCTCGATCCCGACCACGACGCGTCGGCCTTCGTGGCGGCCGGCCTCAGCCTGATCCCGCAGATCATGCTCGGCCGACCGGATCTCGCGGGAGTGCTGCTGATCCTGCTGTCACTCCGAATCGTGAACCGGACCGTCGGGCCGGCGGCCCGGCCGCTGGATACGATCGGTATCCTGGCTCTGGTGGGAGTAGCCGTATGGCGGGGGCAACCGGTCCTGGCCCTCGCGGCTGCCGGGGCTTTCACCCTGGACGCGATCCTGGACCCGGCACACCGGATTCACTTCGCCGCCGCCGGGGCTTCGATAGGCCTGCTGGGTGTCGGGCTGAGCCGCCTTCCGGCCGCAGACGTGCCATCGCTCACCCTGGTGACCGGGTTGGCCCTGGTGGCGACGATTCCGTTCCTGTTCCTGATCAGGGCTTCGGGAGCGCCGCGCACCGTCACCGATATTGGCGGGGATCCGCTTCGTGGAAGTCGCGTTCGCGCGGCGCAGTGGCTCGCCCTGGCAGCGATGGTGGGCTCAATCCTGATCGGGGGACAGGCCGGCCTCGCCGCCCTGTCGCCCCTGTGGGCCGCGCTCGTGGGGACCGGCGCCTACTTCTCGATCGGGGCGCCCACCAGGTTGCCCCACTCGGTCCACGAGCCATCATAGTTGCGGACGCGCGTGAAGCCGAGCAGGTGAGTGAGCACGAACCACGTGTGGCTCGATCGCTCGCCGATCCGGCAATAGGCGATGACTTCATCTTCCGGCTTCAGGCCGATCTCATTCTGATAGATCGCGCGCAGTTCGTCGGCTGACCTGAAGGTGCCGTCGTCGTTGGCCGCTCGCTTCCATGGCACGCTGGCTGCCCCGGGGATATGCCCGCCGCGCAGGGCCCCTTCCTGCGGGTAGTCGGGCATGTGCAGCAGCTCGCCCCGATACTCCTGCGGCGAACGGACGTCGACCAGTCGGCCGCCGCGATCGTAGTGCCTGAACACCTGGTCGCGGAACGCTCGAATCGGCCTGTCGTCCCGACTGACCGTCGGGTACGTGGTGGGAGCGCGCTCCGGAATGTCGGTCGTCATGGGCCGGCCGTCGGCCACCCACTTCTGACGTCCGCCGTCCATCAGGCGTGTGTCCGGGTGGCCAAACAGGCTGAACACCCACAGCGCGTAGGCGGCCCACCAGTTGAAGTTGTCCCCGTAGAACACGACGGTGTGGTCGCGCGTGATTCCCTTGCGTGACAACAACTCCGCGAAGCGCTCGGGGGAGAGGTAGTCCCGCACCAGCGGATCGTTCAGGTCGGAGTGCCAGTCGACCTTCACGGCGCCGGGAACGTGTCCGGTCTCGTACAGGAGGACGTCTTCGTCCGACTCGACGATGACGACGGTAGGATCGTCGAGGTGCTCGGCGACCCAGTCGGCCGAGACGAGCTTCTCCGGGTGAGCGAATTGCTGGAACAGGGGTGATGGATCCTGGCCGACCGGCATGGCGTACTCCTGTGTCGTGGTGGCGGCGTTGCAGTCACGTGCTCTCACACCAAAGATAACGCTTCTTTCAACGACAGGGTTCAACTCGGATGCCGATGCCAGATAGACTACAGACGATCGTCGATCAGTTCGCGGCCGCGCCCCGGGAGTTGCGGGTTCAGGCGCTGCTGGAATACTCGCGTCGGGTTCCCCCGCTGCCGGAGGAGCTGGCTGCGCACCGGGACCGGCTCGAACAGGTCCACGAGTGTCAGACACCGTTCTTCCTGGCTACCGAGATCGACGACGAGGGTGCGGTACACCTGTTCTTCGATTGCCCCCCCGAGGCGCCGACCGTACGTGGTTTCGCCGGGATCCTGCGCGAGGGACTGGAAGGCGAGCCGTGGGAAGACGTGGTGGCGGTGCCGCCGGACTTCTATTCGGGGATGGGTCTGCAGGAGGTCGTGTCCGCTTTAAGACTTCGTGGGATGGGGGCGATCCTGGGCCGCCTCAAACGACAGATCCGAGAGACAATGCAGCCGGAGGAAGATCGATGAGTGGACGTCGCAAGGCACTGCTGGTGGCCATACTCCTGGTACTGGGTATTCAACTCGTCCCCGTACCCAGGGAGAACCCTGCAGCGGTGAATCCGATCTCGGTGCCGGACGACGTTCGGATGGTCCTGGACAATTCTTGCTACGACTGCCATTCCAACCTGACCGAGTGGCCGTGGTACAGTCGGGTGGCCCCGGTGTCCTGGCTGGTCTACAAGGACGTGAAGGAGGGCAGGGGCGAGCTCAACTTCTCGGAGTGGGGCGAGTACTCCGATCGCCGGCGAGAGCGCAAGCTGGAGGAGATCGAAGAGAAGGTCGCCGACAAGGAAATGCCTCTGAGGCTCTACGTTCGGATGCACCCCGGGGCCGCCCTCTCCGTGGCCGATGCGGAGACCCTGATCGAGTGGTCAAGGGTCGAACGCCAGGCGATGGAAGAGGCGCCCGCGGAGTGACCGCGGGCGCCCGGCCGACGCCTACTCTTCTCTGGCCGCGAGGCGGGCGTCCACGCTGAACGGTCCGGCGCCCCAGGCACTGAAGAAGAGGAAGATGAACGAAAAGAGCATCGCCATCTCTCCACCGTTTGTCCACCACCAGGGATCGCTGAAACCGGAGTGTATCCAGAAGTAGGCGACCGCCATCTGGCCGGCCAGCAGGAAGGCCACGGGACGCGTGAGCAGGCCGATCACGATGAGCAGGCCGCCGAACGTCTCGAGGACTCCGGCCACCCCGAATCGCGACATTAGCTCCGCCGCCTCTCCGGGACCCCCGAAGCCACCCAGCCATCCGAACAGCTTGGGCAGTCCGTGCGTCATGAATGCCAAGCCCGTGACGATGCGCAGAATCGCCCACGTGAAGTCCTGGTATCTCGAGTGTGCGACGTCGTCCATCTGATCTCCTCCGCTGTATCGTTTGTGTCGGGTTCGAAACCCCATTCTCGAACAGGCGGGTCCGTCTGTCCACTCCCGGAGTCGCCTGGATGCTTGCCAGCACCACTTCCCGGGTGGATGTTACCGGGGTCCCGTGGAGTCTCCGGATGCATGAGGAACGCGCAGCCTGGCGCTGCGTGCGGCCCGAACTGGACGGCCTTACATGAGCCAGATCGTTCTCCTCGCGTCTATCGTCATTCGACTGCTGGCGTTCTTCTGGTCGGTCGACCTCGTTCGCCGCTTTCGCGACTGGCGCCTCGTCCTGCTCAGCGGCGTCCTGGGGTTGATGGTCCTGCGACACGCGCTGAACAGTCCGTGGGTGCGCGCGGAGTGGCCGAGAATTGCGGACGTCGGATCGGCCCTTCCCGCGATCCTCGTCAGCATCGGCCTGCTGATCACGATCATCCTCATCGGCCGGATGATCGAGGACCATCGCTCTGCCCTCGAGGCGGCCTCCGCGGCGACCCGTGCCCTGCAGGAAAACCAGACCCGGCTGCAGTTCGTGGTCGACCAGGCGCCGGTGGTGCTGTGGGCGCTCGACAACGAGGGAGTGTTCACCCTGTCGGAGGGCCGCGGGCTGGAGGCGCTCGGTCTGAAGCCCGGCGAGGTCGTGGGCCGGTCGGTATTCGACGTCTACAACGGAAACGCCGGGGTCCTCAACGACGCCCGGAAGGCCCTGTCCGGGCACCGCGCTCGCTCAGCCGTCCGGGTGGGTGACCTGGTGTTCGAGAGCCGGCAGCGACCGCTCGTTGATTCGTCGGGACGGGTCGTGGGTGTCCTGGGCGTCGCGGTGGACGTGACGGCCCGGGAACGGGCCATGACCGACCTGGAAGCGACCAACCGGGCGCTCACCAACGCGTACGACAGCACACTCGAGGGGTGGGTGCGCGCCCTCGACTTGAGGGACAGGGAAACCGAAGGGCATACCAAGCGCGTGACGAAGCTCACCGTGGAACTGGCACGCCGCATGGGCGTTCCCGAAGAAGACCTGGTACACGTCCGAAGAGGGGCCCTTCTGCATGACATCGGCAAGATCGGCATTCCCGACGCGGTCCTGAAGAAGCCGGGGCCCCTGGACGAGGACGAGTGGAAGCTCATGCGCCAGCATCCCGTGTGGGCGCACGAGATGATCTCCGCCGTCGATTTTCTCCAGCCGGCTCTCGACATCCCTTACTGCCACCACGAACGCTGGGATGGAGAGGGATATCCCCGGGGGCTGGCCGGAGAGTCGATTCCGCTCTCGGCACGAGTGTTTGCCGTCGTCGATGTGTGGGACGCCCTGCGGTCCGATCGACCCTACAGTGAGGCCTGGGACGAAGACCGCGTCCTGGCTCATCTCCGCGAGCAGGCGGGGGGACAATTCGATCCGGCCGTGGTCGAGGCGTTCCTGGGCATGCTGGCCGAGGCATGAGACTTCTAGCACTCACGGCATGCGTGGCGGTCCTGTCCGTCGCGTGCCGAGTCGAGGCGCCGGAGCGCACGCAGGCGGAAGAGAGAGCGCGCAGCACGGGCTATCGCGGGATCTTCCTCCCGGATGCCGATGCCCGTCCCGATTTCGTTCTCACCGACATGAACGGCGAGACCTTCGACTTCCGGCGGGAGACCGAGGGGAAGCTGGCGCTACTGTTCTTCGGCTATACCTACTGCCCCGACGTCTGCCCGGTCCACATGGCGAGTATCGCGGCGGTGAAACGCGACCTGAGCGTCGACGAGCAGCGCGGCATGCGGGTCGTATTCGTCACCGCTGACCCGCGGCGCGACACGCCCGAGCGCCTCGTATCCTGGCTGGGGAACTTCGACCCCGACTTCGTGGGTCTGCGGGGAACCGAGGCCGAGGTCGACAGCATCATGCTCGGACTCGCCCTCCCGGCGGCGATCCGTGATACCGCGGCGGGTCCCGACTACGCCGTGGGGCACGCGTCGCAGGTAATCGCCTTTCCTCCCGGCGACGGCTTCCGGGTGATCTACCCGTTCGGCACCCGGCAGGCCGACTGGAAGCACGACCTCCCCAGGTTACTCGACCCTTGAGCGGTCTCCAGTGGTGGTGCTCGGCCCAGACGGCCGCGTGGAGCTGGAATCCAAGGCCGTTCCCTGGCGTGTGGCTGTTGGTGGCGCTCCTGGTTGCTCTGTTCTGGCTGCTCGGGAGAGCCTCGGACGAGTCGGCCGGGGAATCGGACGCTTCGCACGACCGAAAGGCCAGGTGGGCCTGGTTCGGAGGGGTGCTGGCCCTGTGGGTGGCGCTCGACTGGCCGGTGGGCGCCCTGTCGGGATACCTGGCCTCGGCTCACATGCTTCAGTACCTGCTTACGGCCCTCGTGGCGCCCCCCTTGCTCCTGCTCGGAGTGCCGGGCGGCGCATGGCGTCGGCTCGCCTCCAGGCCGGTGGCGGTCCGCATCCTGCGCTTCGTGACGCACCCGCTGATCGCGATCGCGATCTTCCAGTTGATCCTGTTCTACACGCACCTGCCGTCGGTGGTGGATCGCCTGATGGTGACCCCGCTGGGGTCGTTCGCCATCGACACCATGTGGCTGGGGGGCGGTCTGCTGTTCTGGTGGCCCGTGGTGGCTCCGGTTCCGGACCGGCCAGGCTTCGGATATCCCCTGAAAATGGGCTACCTGTTCCTGAGCACCGTCCTCAACACCATGCCGTACGCCTTCCTGACGTTCGGCGAGCTGCCGTTCTACGGCATCTACGAACTGGCTCCGCCCGTGGGTATTCTCGGGGCGCGCGAAGACCAGCAGGTCGCCGGCTTGCTGATGAAGGTGGGCGGCGGAGTGGTCCTGTGGACGGCGATCACCATCCAGTTCTTCCTGTGGTTCAACCGGGAGGGCGAAGCGGAAGGGCCGGTGCCGGAGGCCTGATCGAGTTCAGGCGGCCGTGGCCGTGAAGCCCACCCGGTCGACGGCTTCCACGAGATCGTCCAGGCTCACGTTCTCGCCCGTGACCGTCGCGGACCCCGGCTCGAGGATCACGTCAACGGAGGTCACTCCGGCCACTGAGCCGAGCGCCTTCTCGACACGACCGCTGCAGTGCTCGCAGCTCATTCCTACGATCTTCAATTCGATCGTCTCCATCATCGCTCCTGCCTGGGATTGTGCAGCCTCGAGCAGCTAAGTGTAGCGGGCACGGCCAGAGCGGGGCCAGCGCCAGGGGTCACATCAGCAGCTTCTTGACCTGGTGAACCGACAGAAGGTGTCCGCTGGACTTGACCTGTCCGTCGATCGCCAGGCCGGGTGTCATGAGCACGCCCGCCGCCGCGATGTCCCGGATCTCGGTGACCTTGTCGAGCTCGATCTCGATCTTCAGTTCCCGGGCCGCGGCTTCGACGTTTGCAGTCAGAGCCCGGCACTTGGGGCACCCGGTCCCGTAGATCTGAATCTTCTTCATAGGATCTCTTCCAGATATGTGAGTTGATTCACGCAAGGGCTCCATACACGAGCCCGCTCGCTGTAGCCGCCACGGCCACGAGCGCCACGTACACCAGGGTTTTCTTCCAGCCGACGACGCTGCGCACTACGAGGATGCTGGGTAGCGAGAGCGCCGGTCCGGCGAGCAGCAGGGCGAGGGCCGGTCCGCTGCCCATGCCGTTGCCGATCAGGCCTTCGAGGATCGGTACTTCGGTCAGGGTGGCGAAGTACATCAGCACGCCCGCCACCGAGGCGAAAGCGTTGGCGGTGAACGAGTTACCCCCGACAGCACTCGCGATCCACTCTGACGGGATGAGACCCTCGTGGCCAGGCCTCCCGAGGGCGAGCCCCGCGATCAGAACCCCGATCAGCAGGAGCGGCAGGATCTGCTTCGCGAATCCCCAGGTAGCCGCGAACCAGGCGCCGATCTCCCCGCGATCGCGCGCAGCCACGACGCTCAAGCCAATAGTTCCCACCACGAAAGCGATGACAGGAGCTTCAGGCCACCTGAGCGCTGCCAGCGTGGTCGCACCGACGAGCCAGCCGAAGGCCGCGAAGGAGAGGCCGAACCATGACGTGAGCACGAGGCCCAGTCCGAAAGCGAAGGCGCCGGTCACCGCCCAGCGGGCGGCGTAGATCGCCGCCCACACGCCCACGTCGGCATCCGGACGTCCCCAGTTGGCGAACACCAGGATTCCGACCAGCGTCCCAAACAGGAGCGCGTGTTGCCATAACGGGCGGGCGTTCTCGTCCTCCGGCGCTTCAACCCAGGCGTCCGCCCGGTCCCGTTCTTCGCGGCGGAAGATGAAGTGCATGGCGAGGCCGACGAGGACGGCGAAGGCCACGGCGCCGATCGCCCGGGCCACGCCGAGTTGCACGCCCAGTACGCGCGCCGTGAGGATGACCGCCAGCACGTTGATTGCCGGCCCGGAGTAGAGGAACGCCGTGGCCGGTCCAAGGCCTGCGCCCGCCTGGTAGATCCCGGCAAACAGTGGCAGGACCGTGCACGAACACACGGCGAGCAACGAGCCGGACACCGACGCCACGCCGTAGGCCTTCGGTTTCGACGCCCGGGGACCCAGGTACTTGAGCACGGCGCCCTGGTTCACGAACACTGCCACGGCGCCCGCGATGTAGAACGCCGGCACAAGGCACAGAAGCACGTGCTCGCGGGCGTACCACTTCGTCAACTCCAGCGACTCGACCAGCGCCGCGTCGAACCGGGCCTGGCCGATCGGGAGGTAGTAGGCGAGGAGAAACACCGAGAGAATGAGTGCGAGCGGCTTCCACTCGCTTGTCCAATCCACGGCTCCGGCGACCGCGCTTCGATCCCGTCCGCGCCACGCCGCGATGCGGCGGGCGATCGAACGGTCCGGCCATAGGAATCTCCTACTCCGGTGGGGCAGGGGCGCCCCTTCCTTCGAATGCATCGATCTCTCTCCTGGGCTCGCCGCGTGTCACCTTTCGAACACGACCTCGAGCCGACGTTGGATCTCGTTCCGTACGAGCCGGAACGAATCCAGGACCTCTTCATCCGAGCCCGTCGCGGCAGCCGGATCAGGAAGCGGCCAGTGTACGCGCCACGCGTCGCCCAGCCACACCGGGCAGTTTTCCTCGGCGCACAGGGTGATCACGCAGTCCACGTCATCCGCGTCGAACTCGTCGAAGCTCTTCGAGCGGTGCCACGAGGCGTCGATCCCGATCTCCGCCAGCGCTGCCACGGCCTGCGGTCGCACGCTCGAGGGCTCCGATCCGGCGGAGGACACGCGAACACCCTCAGGGGCCAGCTGCCGCCCGACACCTTCCGCCATCTGGCTGCGGGCGCTGTTCGCCACGCACAGGAAGAGCATGTGCCGGGGCGCGATGGCCCGCAGGAGGCCGGCCTCGATCAGCCACGTGTGCGGCACGCCCGACCCGTCCTCGTACCGACGGCAGGCGAAGGCGGCTGGACCGATCGCGGCGCCCTCGAGGTCCATGCCGTCCACCCGGACCGTCGGAGAGCCCGGGAACTCGAGGGCCGCCGCCATTTCCGCATCCTGCACCTTCGTCACGCTCACTTCGGCGCCCGGCGCCAGACGGGAGGCGACATCTCGCACACGCGCGATCGCGTCATCGGCATGCGGACAGCCGGGCGTGACCAGGACCTCGATCGAACGGCTCACGAGGCTCCCCCACCCGGCTGCACTCCTGCCGGGACGGCGCAGTTGCTCACTCCGGCGATCTCGGCCTCAGCTTCGGGGAAGTACTTCTTGCGCCAGGCCAGGGCGACGTTCACCAGGGCGATGAGGACCGGGACCTCGACCAGGGGCCCGATCACCGCCGCAAACGCTGCCCCGTGCGCGATCCCGAAGGTCGCCACTGCCACAGCGATCGCGAGCTCGAAGTTGTTCGAGGCCGCGGTGAACGACAGCGTCGCGGTCTGTGGATAGTCAGCCCCGAACCGCCGGCTCATGAAAAACGTGATCGTAAACATGACCACGAAGTAGATGAGGAGTGGAACGGCCACCCGCACCACGCCCATCGGCTGGCCGACGATGGCCCGCCCCTGGATGGAGAACATCACCACGATCGTGAACAGCAGCGCGATCAGTGTGATGGGACTGATCTTTGGCACGAAGCGCTCGTGGTACCAGGTCTTGCCCTTCAGGCGGACGAGGACCGCGCGCGTCAGGAATCCGGCGATGAACGGGATGCCGAGGTAGATGAACACACTCTCTGCAATCTCGCCCATCGTGATGCTCACCACCGTTCCCTCAAGGCCGAGCCACCCGGGGAGGACCGTGATGAACACGTAGGCATACACGCTGAAGAAGAGGACCTGGAAGATCGAGTTGAAGGCCACCAGGCCGGCCGCATACTCCGGGTCTCCGTCGGCGAGATCGTTCCAAACGATCACCATGGCGATGCAGCGGGCGAGCCCGATCAGGATCACGCCGACCATGAGCTCGGGGTAGCCGCGCAGGAAGAGGATCGCGAGCGCGAACATGAGCACCGGCCCGATGATCCAGTTCTGCACGAGCGACAGCCCGAGGATCTTGCCGTTCCGGAAGACGTCGCCGAGCTCCTCGTACCGGACCTTGGCGAGCGGCGGGTACATCATGAGGATCAGGCCGACAGCAATCGGGATCGAGGTGGTCCCGACCTGCGTGGCGTCGTTGATGGCTGAGATCCCTGCCGGCCACACGTAGCCGACGGCCACGCCCACGGCCATCGCCACGAAGATCCACAGGGTCAGATAACGATCGAGGAATGATAGCCGGTGCGAGACCGACTCGGCCGGGCCAGGTCCAGGCTCGACGGGGACGGTGCTCACTCCACCACCTCCATCTCTGCTTCTCTCTCTTTCGCACCCGGGGTCGTTTCTGGAGAGCACCCGATTCCAGCGCTGCACCGCTCCTCTCGCATCGCGGCCAGTTCGGGTCCGATCGAGGGGATTACCATCGTATTGAGCAAGTCGTGAAGTGCGTTGAGCAGAATTCCGTGACTCTCGTCCGATGGGGGCGCCACGCGATAATACACCCACTGCCCGTCACGTCGGCTCTCGACCAGGCCCGCGGATGCCAGGTAGCGGAAATGCCTCGAGGCGGCGGACTGAGAGACGCCGAGGAAACGCTCCACCTCGCAGACGCACAGCTCTTCGTGTCGAACGAGGAGAGCCAGAATCTGAAGACGCAGCTCTTCGGAGAGGGCCTTGAAACGGCGCGCGAGTTCGTTCATTCCAGGGCGCATCCTTTCGAATATGCGTACCCGCTTACACGACTAAGCGCATATTATCCGGGAGATGGTGATGTGGCAAGGCGACCTCGCTTTGCGGCAACGTAGGGAACGAGGATATTCTAAATCCTCCCCCAACCGGAGAGGAACCGCTCATGGCATCGAAACTGTTTCCCCACAACGAGGGCATGGCGGATCGCGCACTACGGGTGATCGCAGGCATCGTTCTCGTCAGTCTCGTGTTCGTCGGACCGAAGACGCCGTGGGGCTGGATCGGCGTGGTGCCGATCGTGACCGGCCTGGTGGGCACCTGTCCGCTCTACACGTTGTTCGGATGGCGAACCTGCCCGATGAAGGAAAGCTGAGCTCGCCGGCACCGCTCCACCACTGGAACGGGGTCTGGGACACGGCGGATCCTGACCGGGTCAGCTGGTTCGAACCGCGCCCGGAGTCGTCCCTCGACCTGATCGAGTCGTCGGGGGTGGGATACGGGGCCGCCCTGATCGACGTGGGCGCGGGAGCGTCGCTGCTCACGAGGCAGTTGCTCGAGGTGGGCTACCAGGACCTGACCGTATTGGACATCAGCGCCAGCGGCCTCGCCGCCGGTCGGGCTCGCCTGGGCCCGGCCGCGTCGCACGTGGAGTGGATTCAGGCCGATGTCCGCCACTTCGAGCCCTCGACGACCTGGGACCTGTGGCACGACCGGGCCGTGTTTCATTTCCTCATCGGGGCGGAGGACCGGGCGGCCTACCTCGCGACGCTCGATCGAGTCCTCGCACCCGACGGCCAGGTGATCCTGGCGACGTTCGGGCCCGAAGGCCCGCCGCGGTGCAGCGGCCTCGAGGTGCGCCGATACTCTGCGGAATCGCTGGCGGCTGAGCTCGGCCCCGGCTTTCGGCCCGAGGATTCAAGCCTCCAGGACCACACGACTCCGGCGGGAGAAAGTCAGCAGTTCCTGTACGCCCGCTTTCGTCGCCGCAATCCGTAGCGTCTCAGGGGCCTCGCCGTCTGGCGAGCACGCGCGCCACTTCGTCGGGATCGATTTCGGCTGCCCGCCACAGGACGAGCAGGTGGTACAGCAGGTCGGCGGATTCCTCCGCGAGACGGTCCGGGTCGGCGGCGGCTGCCAGGGCCGTTTCCACCGCTTCTTCCCCGACCTTCTGGGCTATCTTTTGTACGCCGGAGTCCAGAAGCCGGGTCGTGTAGCTTCCATCCGGGCGTTTCCTGTCACGGCTTTCGATCACCGCGGCGAGCTCCGAGAGGGCGGTTCCGATTCTCGCCTTCCCGTGCCCGGCAGGCCGCGGGAAGCAGCTGCGGTCGCCCGTGTGACAGGTGGGACCGGCGGCGGAGGCGGTCACCAGCAGGGCGTCCCCGTCGCAGTCCGAGGCGATCGACTCAAGGACCAGCGTGTTTCCGGACGTCTCACCCTTTTCCCACAGCCGGCCTCGAGACCTCGAGTAGAAGGTCACGTGGCCCGTGTCCAGGGTTCTCGCGAGGGACTCGGGATTCATGTAACCGAGCATCAAGACGGTTCCGTCCGAGATGTCCTGCACCACGGTCGGCACGAGGCCCGTGGCCTCGTCAAAGCGGACGGCCTCGGCATCGAAGTCACTGGGCATGCGGGGCTCCTGGCTGGGTGGGCCGAACGGGTATCCCCCGCCCGGTCAGCTCCCGTTTGAGGTCCGGGATCTCGAGTTCGCGGAAGTGGAACAGCGATGCCGCCAGGGCTGCGGATGCGCCGGCTTCGAACGCCTCGGCGAAATGCCGCGGCTCTCCGGCCCCGCCGGAAGCGATCACCGGAATCGAGACGGAGCGGCACACCGCCCGCAGAAGGTCGAGGTCGAAACCGCGCTTCGTCCCATCGCGATCGATGGATGTGAGGAGAATCTCGCCGGCTCCCAGGCTCTCCACCCTGGCTGCCCACTCGACGGCATCGAATGGGGTGTCCTGCGTGCCTGCCTTCACTCGCACTCCCCATCGCGGCTCACCCGCCGGCTCCGCGGCGGGTGTCACCCGGTGCGCGTCGATGGCCACGACCACGGCCTGTGATCCGAATCTTTCGGCAGCCTCGGACACCAGCTCCGGCCGCTCCGCCGCGGCCGTGTTGATGCCGATCTTGTCTGCTCCCGCATGAAGCACATCACGCATCTGGACCACCGATCGCAGGCCGCCTCCGATGGTGAACGGGATGAACAACTCCCGCGCCACGTTCTCGGCCAGATGGATGGCCGTGCGCTCGGCGCGGCGTGTGGCCGTGATGTCGAGGAACACCAGCTCGTCCGCCCCCTGCCGGGCGTAGAGTCGTCCCAGCTCGGCCGGGTCGCCCGCGTCCCGCAGGCCCTCGAAATTCACCCCTTTCACGACGCGACCATCTCGCACGTCGAGGCAGGGGACGATGCGCCGTTTCAGCACGCCGCCTCCAGGGCCTCGGCGAGCGTCATGCGCCCGCGGTACAGCGCGCTGCCGACGACCGCCCCCGCGGCACCGACCTCCGCCAGCGCGCGAATGTCTTCCGGTGCGCTGATCCCTCCCGCCGCGATCACCCGGAAGCCCGCCGTGACGAGCCGCCGCGTTCCCTCGGAGTCCACGGAAGTGAGGGTCCCGTCCCGGCGGGTGTCCGTATACAGGAACGTCTCGAAGCCGAGGTCCCGCAGAGAAGAGGCTACCGATTCGATCGTCCGTCCGGAACCGGCGAGCCAACCGTCCGTGACCACTTCACCGTCCCTCACATCGACCGCCGCCGCGACCCGGTCGGCGCCGAACTCGGCGATCGCCGCCGCCAGCCAACCGGGCTCCGCGACGGCCGCCGTCCCGATCAACACACGATGCACTCCCCGCTCGAGATACGCTCTGACCTGGTCCCCCGTGCGTATGCCTCCGCCCACCTGAACAGGGAGATCGATCGAGTCCACGATCCGGTGGACGAGCTCCGCGTGAACCGGTTCGCCGCTGCGGGCGCCGGCGAGGTCCACGACGTGCAACGCCTCGGCGCCCTGGTCCGCGAACCTCCGCGCCACGTCGATCGGATCGTCGGAGAACTTCGTGACCGATCCGTAGTCACCCTGGTACAGGCGGACGCACGCGCCCTCCAGGAGATCGATCGCCGGGTACACGATCATCGTCCGGCCTCCGGGCGACAGAAATTCGAGAGAATACGCAGGCCGGCCGGACCCGATTTCTCCGGGTGGAACTGAACGGCCACGCGCCGGCCGCTTCGGACGGCGGCCGGGAACCACTCGCCGTAGTCGGCCTCGGCGATCACGGTTTCCGCCGGCACGTAAGCGCGGTACGAGTGCAGGTAGTAGAAGTGCTCGCGCGGAGACAGGCCGGCGAATATCGGATCATCAGAGAGCGTCGTTTCGTTCCAGCCGATCTGAGGCAGCGGAAAGGGGAAGGACTCGTTCTCGGCGCCGAATCGGCGAGTCTGGCCCGGCACGAGACCGAGACAATCGACGGTCGTCCCGCCTTCGTCCGAGCGGTCCGTGAACAGTTGCAGGCCGAGACAGATTCCGAGCAGCGGAAGGGGTGTTTCGCGAAGTGCGTCGATCAGGCCCCGATCCCCGAGTTCACGCATGGCGCTCGCCGCCGCACCCACGCCGGGAAGGATGATGGCCTCGGAGTCCCTGAGGGCCAGGCTGTCGCCCGCCCTTCGGAACGGCACTCCTAGGTGTTCGAGGGCGAACTCCACGCTCCTCAGATTCCCGGCCCCGTAATCCACGAGCGCGATCAAAGGACGCCCTTGGTGGATGGAATCCGGTCCTCGAGTCTCGGATCCCGCTCGATGGCGGCCCGCAGCGCCCGCCCGAGAGCCTTGAAGATCGCTTCGATCTTGTGGTGGTCGTTGCGGCCGTACTCCACCCGAATGTGGATATTCGCGCCGAGGTGCTGGGCAAGTCCTCGCACGAAGTCCTCGACCAGTTCCGTGGAAAGGTCGCCCACTCGGTCGCGGCTGAAGTCGGCTTCGAAGACGACGAAGGGACGCCCCCCGAGGTCGAGGGCCACGCGGGCCAGCGCTTCGTCCATCGGGAGCAGGAATCCGTAGCGCCGTATGCCACGCCGTTCGCCCAGGGCCTCGGCGAGCGCCATGCCCAGGGTGATGCCCACATCCTCCACGGTATGATGCTCGTCGACCTGGAGGTCGCCGGCAGCCTCGATGTCGAGATCGATCAGAGAGTGCCCCGCGAGCAACTGGAGCATGTGGTCCAGGAATCCGACCCCCGTGGCCACGCTGGCTTCTCCCGACCCGTCCAGGTTCACGGCCACCCGGATCGAAGTTTCCTTGGTCTGGCGGCGGGTCTCCGCGCGTCGGCTCATTGCTGAATCTCCGGGCTTTCGGCGTCGCCGGCCCGCTGCGACGCCCAGGCCTCGGCTTCCGAGACCGGGACCCGAACGACGGGCTCCCGGCTCTCGAACACGGTGAAGTCCTCCCAGCCCGCTGTCCTGGCGAGGCGGATTCCCTCCGGGAGGCCATGGCTGAACACGGCAGGCTCGTGCGAGTCCGTGCCGATCGTCAGGTACGGCACCCCGGCCTCGCGAGCCCACTCGAGAATCTGCCGTTCCGGATAGGGGGTTCCCGGACCGAACACCCCGGAGGTGTTGATCTCGATGCCGATTCCCCGGTCCGCCATTCGCTCCAGGCAGGGCCGAATCCGGCTCTCGAACGGTGCGGGATCGTACCCACCATAGTGCCCGTGCCCATACCTTTTTACGAGATCGAAGTGAGACACGACGTCGAACCCCCCCCACCCGAGCATCTCCTCGATCTCCTCGAAGTACCGGGTGTAGGCTACGCTCTGGGGACGGTCCACGAAGAAGCGATTCCTGTCCGGCCCCCCCGACACGTTGAAACCATCCACGATGTGAACCGAGCCCAGCACGAAATCGAAGGGGACCTCGCTGGTCAGGCGATCGAACGTATCCGTCCATTCTCGCCGGTACTCGAGCTCGATTCCGAGGCGCACGTGGAGGCCTGGAAAGAGCTCCCGGCAGGCACGGACGGACTCGAGCACCGCGGCAAAACGATCACGCATCTCTTCGAGGTCGGCGCTCCACGATCCGTCCGGCCCCATGACCTCGGCGTGATTGGTCACGCAGACGTGGCGCACCCCGGCGTCCACGGCCGCCGCGCAATGTCTCTCCAGCGGGTCCACTCCGTCGGAAGATCGTTCGTCGTGGAAGTGGCAGTTGATCAAGACATCACCTCCCGCAGAGCATTCAGGAACCCGTCATTCTCGTCCTCGGTCCCGACCGTGACGCGAAGTGCGCCGCTCAGCCCCGGCATTGCGCTGCGATCGCGAATGATGACGCCGTGCTCAGCAGCGAGCCGGCTCTGCACTTCGCCCGGCCGCTCCACGAAGAAGAGGAGGAAGTTCGCGTCCGACGGAAGCGTACGTATGCCGAGGGACTCGAGGCTCCGGACCAGTCGTTGGCGCTCGACCACGAGTCGGTTCCGCGTATCCTCCATTCTCGCCGCGTGGGCCAGCGCCGTTCGGGCGGCTCTCGCGGACAGGGCCGAGAGCGGGTACGGGAGACCGACCCGGTTCATGGCATCCACCACCGGCGGTGCCCCCACGAGGTATCCGACGCGGGCGCCGGCGAGGCCCCACGCCTTCGAGAACGTTCGCACCACGACGAAGCGCTCGGACGGCCAGGACCCGCTGGTCCCTTCCGCACCCGTCCCTGTGGCCAGGGAAACGAACGACTTCGAGCGCGCGTCTTCTCCGGCAAACTCCACGTAGGCCTCATCCACGGCGACCAGGCAGCCGGTGCGCCGAGTTACCTCGAGAACTCTGTCCGGAGAAAGCAGGTTGCCGGTCGGGTTGTTGGGCGAACACAGGAACAGGAGCCCGCAAACCTCCGCGGCTTTCACCGTGGCCTCGACGTCAAGGTCGAAGCGCGCGTCCAGGCCTACACCCCGCACGGTAGCGCCGTGCGCCTGCACTCGCTGCGCATACACCCCGTAGCTCGGCTCCACGACCGCGACGGGAGCGCCCGGCTCGGCGAACAGGCGGATGAGAAGGTCGATGACTTCATCGGATCCGTTTCCGAACCACAGCCACTCTCCCGGGACCCCAAGCCAGCCGGCCAGGTCCGCGCGCAGCTCAGCGCTGGCCGGGTCCGGGTAGCGGTGGAGGTCACCGGGGACGTTCGGCGCCGCCGGGCCGTGAGCGTTCTCGTTGGCATCGAGCAGCACGCCTCCCCGGTGCCGCGAGCGCGCCGTCACATAGGCCGGCACGCGGGCGACGTGAGGTCGAATCAGTCGTTCGATTTCACTCATCTCGACCTCCAGCGGGCTCGGGGCGCTCGAAACGGGCCCGTACGGATTCCGCGTGAGCCGGGAGGCCTTCCCATTCGGCGAGGATCTCGATGGTCCGTGACAGCGCGGTCAGGCCCTCGCGCTCAATTTGCTGAACCTGCATCCAGCGTCCGAAGTCCTGAACCGAGAGCCCGGATGCCGATCGCGCCCTACCGGCCGTCGGAAGCACGTGGTTCGTACCGCTGCAGTAGTCTCCGGCCGCCACGGGCGCGTAACCACCCAGGAAGATGGAGCCGGCATGCCGAACCAGGCCCACGACATCCGGGGCGTCGCGTCGCTGAATCGACAGGTGCTCCGGAGCCAGGTCGTTCACCCACCGTACCCCTCCCACATCCGAATCGGCCACCAGGATCGCGCCCCGGGACAGACTCGCCTCCGCGGCCTCGCGCGAAGATCCTCCGAGTGCTGCGAGGCGGACGGCGCTCCGCTCGCCGACCGCGGCCGCGAAATCCCGCAGGGTCCTCGGTCCCCCGGCCAGGTCGTCGCTAAGCACGGCGGCGACGACTGAATCGGGCCCGTGTTCGGCCTGCGCGAGCAGTTCGGTCGCTACCCAGTCCGGGTTTGCGGCCGTGTCGGCCCACACGGTCACCTCGGATGGCCCGGCCGGGAGATCGATCCCCACCTCGGCGACGAGCGCGAGCTTCGCGGCGTTCACCCACGCACCTCCCGGACCGAAGATCTTGTCCACTCTCGGCACCGTTTCGGTGCCGAGCGCCAGCGCTGCCATGGCGTGCGCTCCGCCCACCGCGTAGACCTCGTCGACGCCCATGAGGGCGCAGGCCGCGAGCACGGACTCCGGTGGCTCACCCGACGACCCCGGCGGACAGCAGACCGCTATCTCCCTGACCCCAGCAGCGCGCGCCGGAACGACGCTCATCAGAACACTCGACGGATAGGCAGCCCTTCCGCCCGGGGCGTAGACGCCGATGCGATCGATCGGCCTGAACTCGCGCCAGGCCCGCACGCCGGCCGTAACGTCCACGGCGTCTTCGCGCCTCAACTGTCCGGCGTGAAATCGCTCCAGGTTGCTCCGCGCTTCTTCGAGCGCCTTCCGTCGCTCATCACTGACAGCCTCGAGGGCCGCCCGGCAGCGGCGGGTCGGGACCCGAAGCGCCGCGGGTCGGCCACCGTCGAATCGCTCCGCGAGATCAAGCAGAGCCGCATCCCCCCCGACTCGCACGCGCTCGATGATCTCCCGAACGGATGCCTCGAACCGTGGGTCCCGAGCCGGCCGGCTGGTGCCCGATATCCAACCCTGGGCGGCGGATCCTTCCATGACCGGTATGGTCGCCGGTAGACCGCTCACCGCATGACCTTCTCGACGGGAAGAACGAGGATTTCCGTAGCGCCAGCCTCCTTCAGCCTCTCCATGGCTTCCCAGAACACTTCCTCCTGCGCCGCCGCGTGAACGGCCACCATGCCGGTATCGGCGAGCGGAACCACCGTGGGACTGCGCATCCCGGGCAGGATTTCCCGGATGCGTGGGAGGGCTTCGGCGGGCGCATTCAGCGTCACGTACTTCAGGCGACGGGCGGTCAGGAGCCCGTCCAGACGCACGCGCAGCCGCTTCACCAGCGCGGATCGGACGGGATCGGTCTCCAGGTCTCGATTCGCGATGAGCCAGGCCTGTGACTCCCATACGTCACCGATCCTGCGCAGATCGTGCATACGCAGCGTCGTACCCGTGGACACGAGGTCGCAGATCGCATCGGCCACGTCGAGAGCCGGCGCGATCTCTGCCCCGCCGTGCAGCTCGATGATATCTGCCGAGATGTCCTCGGACGCCAGGTAACGGGCCAGGGACCGCGGATGCGTCGTAGCGATACGCAAGCCAGATAAATCTGACGGCCGGGCCACCGACGAACTGTTGGGAACCGCCAGGGTGAGCGTACAGAATCCGAACCCCAGCGGAACCAGGTGGTCGAGGTCCGCCTCCTGCTCGCGAATCACGTTCATCCCTACGATCCCGAGGTCGGCCACTCCGTCGCCCACATATTCGGGGACGTCATCATCGCGCAGGAACAGCAGCTCGACATCGAAATTGCGGCAGCGAGCAAACAGCCTCCTTTCGTGGTCCTCGAACTCAAGTCCGATTCCACGCAGCAGATCGAGGCTGTAGGAAGTCAATCGTCCGTTGCTCTGCACGGCGATTCTCAGGGTGTTTCCATTTCGCTTCACCATCATGTATTCCTCCGGATCGTGGCCGGCTCGCAGGACTAGCACAAAAAAAATGCGCCCGCTCGGGAAGCGGGCGCCTTCGTGACATCAGGTACGGGGTCCTGCTCAATTCACGGGCACACGCCTCCGGGTCCACGCTTTGCGTGGATCGCATGATGGCCGTGGTGGGTCTGTCTTCCGTTCATGGTCTCCTAGCTAACGGGCGACCGGGTTCGTGTCAACTTTCGGTTGCTCAACGCCTGAGCAGCGCCCGGCTGCCGGCGATCGCCGCCCGGGCGAAGCTGGCGGCCCTGCCGGCCTGCGCTCCCTCGTCGCCCGCCGCGATCAGGTCCTCGGCGGTCAGCACCGCACCCACCCAGTCCACTGTGTGCCACCCGGCCGGAGGCGGGAGCTTCGGCAGCTCGCCCGGTTCCGGGTACGGCCACGGGCTCACGTAGAAGTAGGGTTCCGCATAGGAATCGTCACCCGGCGTCATTCCCACTCCAATGGACCGGGTCTCGTCGGGCCCGACGGGCGAAATGGCGTCGTGATCCAGGTCGATGAGCACCGCGATGTCGAAATGATGGGGCCAGCAGCGGACCGGGGATGCGCCCTCCTCGGCGGCCGAGACGGCCTCGAGCAGGAGCGACGCATCGTGGAACCATCGTTCGAGCTCCGCGAGGTCGGGCAGGGCGGCATCGAACGCCGCGCCGCGGCCGATCCTGTGACCCTGGATCTCCGGCGTCGGCCGTTTGAAGGCCTGCGCCTCCGGGCCGAGGCGCGATGCGAGCTGGGTCTCCAGCCAGGTGGCCGCCTCGGCGAGCGTCCGGCCCTCGAGCTCGAAGGGTTCGGACTGGGCCGCGCCCGGTCCGAACAGCCGGTACGAGAACCCACCGGGCTGCAGTCCGAGGCGGATCGAAGACCCGTCTACGGTCTCGCCCGACAGGAACGCCCGGCGCTCGGGGCTCCACGAGATCGCCGACTGACTCTCGTCGGGCCGGTGAGGGACGAACGACTCACCGAACGCGGCCAGGAGCTGCACGGCCCAGTGGAGCTGCAGGCGCGCGTCGGTCAGCGCAGCCGGCACCGGATCGCCCAGGCGAATCCACCGGCTCGCGAAGCGTATGCGGCTGTCGTCGTCCGGTGCGAACGGACTCATCAGGGTTCTCTCCCGGGCGCTGAAACGCCCGCATAGCGTATTCCCGTGAGGAACGAAACCTCGCGGTTCCAGGTGGACAGGTCGCTGGACACGAAACCACCCAGGCTCGAATGACCGCAGGCCCGGGCCAGGACTTCCATCAACTCGATGGTGGCCGCGAGGTAGTTGGCCAGCCGCTTTGCCGATGCCTCGATTACGAGTCTGTCCCGCAGCGAGGGCTTCTGGGTCGCGATGCCCACCGGACAGTTGTTCGTGTGACAGGCCCGCATTCCGAGGCAGCCAATCGCCTGGAGTGCGGAGTTCGAGATCGCCACGCCATCGGCCCCGAGGGCCAGAGCCTTCACGAAGTCCGACTCGGTGCGCAGCCCCCCGGTGATGATCAGGGTGACATCTTTCGCGGCATTCAGGTCCAGGTGCTTTCTCGCCCGGGCCAGCGCCGCCATGGTCGGCACCGAGATGTTGTTCTTGAAGATGTCGGGGGCCGCACCCGTCGCGCCACCGCGTCCATCCAGAATCACGTAATCGACGCCGACTTGGAGGGCGAAGTCGAGGTCCTGCTCGATGTGCTGGGCCGACATCTTGAATCCGATCGGGATGCCTCCCGTGGCCTCCCTCACCTGCGCCGCCACTTCCGCGAAGTCACCGGTCGTCGCGAGATCGGGAAAGCGTGAGGGACTGATGGCCGCCTGGCCTTCCGGTATACCGCGGACTTCGGCGATCCGACCCGTCACCTTGTGGCCCGGGAGGTGTCCCCCGGTACCGGTCTTGGCGCCCTGGCCGGCCTTGAAATGGAAGGCCTGGCAGAGCTTCACCTTCTCGAGGTCCCACCCGAAGCGGCCGGATGCGAGCTCGTAGAGATAGCGGCTGTTCTCCGCCTGCTCTTCGGGGAGCATGCCGCCTTCGCCGGAGCAGATTCCGGTACCGGCCCGCTCCGCGCCCCGGGCCAGGGCGGTCTTTGCCTCCTCGCTGAGAGCGCCGAAGCTCATGTCGCTGACAAAGATGGGAATCGAGAGCCGCAAGGGACGCCGGGCGGCCGGACCGATCACCAGCTCCGTGGAGACATCGGCATCGTCAGCCAGAGGACGGCGAGCCAGCTGGGCGGTCAGAAGCTGAATGTCGTCCCAGCGGGGCAGTTCCGTCAGTGGCACTCCCATGGCTGAGACCCTGCCATGATGCCCCAGCTTCCCGAGTCCGTCGCGCGCCAGTTCCTGGATGTACCCGTTGTGCGGTTCCTCCGGCGTGCCGTGCACGTCCTGGTACAGCCCGAGGTACTGGTCCCGGTGGTAGGGCTGCGGATTCTCCGCGGCCCACGCCGCCACCTCGGCCGCATCCACGAACACCGCGTCCGCTTCGAGGTCGATCCAGGCCCGGAACTGCTGCAGGGCCTCTTCGTTCGCGTACTCGCTGATCCCGGAATCCACCCGGTAGTCCCAGAAATGGACTCCGCAGATCAGGTTGTCGCCCTCCACGTGGCCGTCGGAAAGAAGAGCGCCGCGGTGCAGGCAGCGCCCGTAGAGCGCCGACACCCGGTCATCGAAACGAATCACCACCAGGTCCACGTTGTCTACGAGCGCATACGTCGGTTCCCGATCCTGCAACTCGCTCCACACTGCCACCCGCATCGGGCGGCCGGCTTTCGGTTCGTGATCCAGGGTTCCCTCCGGTCGTTGTCGTCAGCGCAGTGTCACGTGCCCAATCTCACGGACTCGGGTCCTTCCACGCTACTTGAACGCATCGGTGGTCCAATAGTTCAGAGCGGGCTCCGTGCCGGTTTCGGCGAAAGTGTGGTGTCCGCGCCACAAATACATATCTTGTTCGAAAGCGACGCCCATGTCCGAGCTTCACCGAACACCCAGGAACCGATGCACGGATCGAGCATGAAGAAGCACAATCCCCAGTTCCGCCTTACACGCACCAGGGGCGCGATCGTCATGCTCGTGCTGAGCGCGTGCGCGGTGAACCCCGCCACCGGTGGTCGGATGTTCTCGCTGGTGAGCGAGGGGCAGGAAATCGAGATGGGTCAGCAGGCCATGCTGCAGGTCGACGCGGGCATGGGACTGTACGACAATCCGGCGCTGCAGGCCTACGTGGACTCGGTGGGGCAGGCCATGGCGGCCGTCTCCGAGCGCCCGGAGCTGCCGTGGAGCTTCAAGGTGGTGGACGATCCGGTCATCAACGCCTTCGCGCTTCCCGGCGGGCCCGTGTACCTGGCACGCGGGATCATGGCCCACTTCAACAGCGAGGCCGAGATGGCCTCGGTCCTCGGACACGAGATCGGGCACATCACGGCGCGCCACAGCGTCGAGCAGATCAGCCGCGCTCAGCTGATGCAGATCGGACTGGTCGCCGGGGTGGTCCTGGTCCCGGAACTGCGTCCATTCGGAGATGCCCTGGGCGGCGGGCTCGGAATCCTGTTTCTCAAGTTCGGTCGTGACGACGAGAGCCAGTCCGACGAGCTGGGATTCCGGTACATGAGCCGGCTGGGCTACGATCCGCAGGGCGCCGTGGACATGTTCGAGATCCTGGAGCGGCAGCGTGACGGTTCCGGCGGCGCCATCCCCGAGTGGCAATCCACCCACCCGGATCCGGGGAACCGGGTGCTCGCCGCCGAGCAGCGGCTGGCCACATCGCAGATCGAAGGTGGAGTGGTCCGGCGGGACGAGTACCTGCGGCGCATCGACGGAATGCTCTTCGGAAAGGACCCCGCGCAGGGGTTCTTCGTCGAGGGCCGTTTCGTTCACCCGACCCTGCGGCTGCAGTTCCGCTTCCCGCAGGGCTGGGACACGCAGAATGCCCCCACCTCGGTCCTGGCCCAGTCCCCGGAAGGGGACGCGGTGATGCAGCTCACGGCCGCGGAGGGGAACACGCCGGAGGAAGCGGCGACGGCGTTCTTCGACCAGGACGGAATCGAGAGACTCGGCTCCCGCAGCCGGACGGTCAACGGTCTGAGAGCGGTGCAGGGGACGTTCCGGATCGAGCTGCAGCAGGGGACGCTGGACGGGCAGGTTCTGTTCGTGAAGCACGGCGACCTGGTGTTCCGCTTCCTGGGCTACACGACCAGCGATCGAATGGGCACCTACTCGGTGACCTTCGAGCAGGCGCTGGAGACCTTCGCTCCCATGAACGAAGAGCGTTGGATCAACCTGGAGCCGAAGCGACTGGAGGTCGTTCGGGTGCCGAGCGAAATGACGGCCGAACGCTTCTTCCAGCGCTTTCCGTCGACGGTGACCCTCGAAACCGTTCGTCTCATCAACGGGTGGGATCAGGGGCATGTGATCGGGGCCGGGACCCTCGCCAAGCGGGTGGTGGGCGAGGGCGTTCCGGGCGACGAATGAAGAGCCGGCGCCCGAGGCGGGGGCGTGGCAAGGTTTCTGCACAACACACGGTGGTTCTGTCCCGATTCTGATCACGCTGGAAACGGCGAATATATGCGCCAATCAGGCGCACGTCGTGGTCCGGAAGGCGGCTGTTTGCGGCCCGCCAACGAAGGAGGAAACGTTGCATAACGCCACGAAGTACGGTGTGCTTCTCGCAGTCCTGGCCATGTTCGCCATTCCCAGCGCGGGGATGACACAGCCTGCGACTGGCAAAGTCTCGGTCGATTTGCGCGGTGGCGTAGCCATTCCCGCGGGCAACCTGGACACGTATACGGCTATCGGTGGGGGTGCCGGCGCCAGCGCCCTGTGGAACTGGAACCCCAACTGGGGATTTCGGGTCGATTTCGACTGGATGAGGTTGAACAAGGGCGAGGACGACTTCGGCGTTCTGCTGTCGCCCCCACAGAATCTGATGTTCCTGGGTGGCAGCTTCGAGGTGAACTTCAATCCGCCCAAGTATCAGACCATGGGTTTCACCTTCATGCTCAACGTTGGCGCGGGCGCCATGAAGATGACGGTGGATGACACGTACGACGCCGGGAGTCCGGCGAACGTGTTCGATCACACCTACCCGACGTTCCAGGGCGGGATGAAGATCGGGTACCAGGTGGCGCCGTGGATCAACATCTTCGTGAACGGCACGGCCTACTTCATCCTTATGGATGCGGCGGATACGAATCCCGCGTTCGGGGACGACTTCAACAACGGCTGGTTGATTCCGGTCACCGCCGGCGTGCGCCTCTCGTTCCTGGAGTGGTAGCAGGTCAGAGGGCGTAACGGGGTGACGGAGCCGGGACAGGACCAAGCCCCGCAAACTCTTCTCGTGGCCCTGGCCCACCCCGACGACGAGGTGGGCATGGTCGCCGCCATGCGTGCCCACGTGGAGCGCGGCGGCCGGGTCGTTCTCGTATGGCTCACCCGTGGCGAGATGACCGAGGCCCTCGGGCCGGTGCCCGCGGAAGAGATCATCCGGCGGCGCACCGAGCACGGGCGGATCGCCGGAGAGATCCTGGGCGTGGAAACCCGTTTCCTCGACTTTCCCGACACCGGTGTTCACGCCACCCCCGAGGCCGCGGCCAGGGTGGCGCGCGTGATCGCCGAGGTCCAGCCCGATGCGGTGCTGACCTGGGGCGACGCCTGGCGCCGCGGGCTTCGGCACCCGGACCACCAGGCGACCGGGAAGATCGTGCGAGACGCGATCACGCTGGCCCGGATTAAGCGCTGCGTGGATCCGCTGCCGCCTCACCGGAGGCCGGCCCCCGTGTTCACGTACCGCGATCGACACTCCCGGTTTCCGGCGGTCGCGATCGATGCGACCCCGTACCGGGACAAGATCCGCGAGCTGGCGCTGCACTATCAGCGCGAACTCGAGTTTCCCGATCCCGAGTGGCTGGAAGAGCGCCTGCGCGGGATCGGTCGGCGCTGGGACGTCGAGATGGCCGAAGAGTACGACGCCTGGGAGACGCCGGGCGGGCTCGTGGAATCCCTGCTCCCGGTCGAGATTCAGGGTCTTCCCGACCATCCCGAGCGGACGCGGGCCGACACGCTCTGACCGCGCCTCCCCCGGGTTCTTTTCGCCGCCGGGTGGCGCGCGCGCCACTTCAGTCCGATCTTCTCCCCCATGATGGAGCCGTGCGCCCGCACGGTCTGACGAACCGAGGCTGTTAAAGTTCAGGAGACTATTCGATGAAGACCCGCTATTCGTTTACGCTGGCCGCTCTGGCCCTGACGTTTGCTTTTGCGACTCCGGTCCTGGCGCAGGATGTCGCCAAGGAGGGCGAAGCGTCGGCCACCGAGAAGATGGAATCCCACAACGAGATGATGGGCGAGGGGTGCGAGTGTTCGTGCATGAAGGGCATGCACGAGAAGATGATGAAGATGCACGGTGAGTCCGAGGGCATGACGCATGACGCCGAGGGCATGGCGCATGACGCCGAGGGCATGGCTCATGACGCCGAGGGCATGGACTCCGACGAAGGCCACGCCGAGATGATGGCGGCCCACAAGGAAATGATGGCGGGCTGCAGCTGCATGTCGGGCGAGGGCGAGATGAGCTGCAAGATGCACGGCGAAATGGGCGAGGGCGAAGGGATGCAGCACCAGCATGGCATGGATCACGACGCCGACGCTGACGAGGACGAAGACGAGGGCTGATCCAGTCCGATAGACTCAGGCCACAAACTGAACCGGGGCGGACTCCTCTGCAGCAAGGGGATTTCGCTCCGGTTCTGCATCCTGGCGCAGGTGCTCCAACACCAGGTCCGCGTCGGTTCGCTCCAGGTCGAAGGCCATTCCGTCCTCGGCACCGGCCTCCAGCCACGAAGTGACGATGAGGCTGGGCGTCAGGTCGGCCGGCTGGAACACGGATTCCGCCTGTAGCTCGCGGAGCCGGACTGCGTACACCGCGTCTTCCACCACCTTCGACCAATCTGGCCGGTTCCAGGATGCGGTCCTCCGTTCCAGCACCCTGCCGCGCGCGACAGGCACGAGAACCCGTTCCGTCTCGGCGGGCCCGGGCAGGACGATGAGCCAGGACCGGTCCACCCAGGGCTTCTCGAGCACGTACCGATAGCTGTCCAGCTCTTCCAACCAGCCGAGCCGGCGCTGCCACGAGATCGCCTCATCGTTTCCCCCCGCGGCCGCGGCGCGGTCACGACGACGCACGAACCGCTCGTACACGACGGGCAGGTAGGCGGGATCCTCCAGCAGGCGCACGGCCTCCCTGACCTGGGCCCGGTACACGTCGATTCCGACGAGACCCACGCAGGGGGCGGTGCACTGGTCGATGCCGTGCTGCAGACAGGGGGACGCCTCCATGTCCGGACGGATGGCGCCCGCGCAGCTCCGCAGACGGAGGATCTTCTCGAGGAGCACCACGACTTCCGCCGGTTGCCGCCGGCCCCGGTAGGGTCCGAAGTGCCTGGCCCGCGGCCGTCGCGGACGGCTGATCACCCGGAGCCGGGGGAATGGTGCGCCCCAATCCACCTCTATGTACCAGCCCTTGGAGCGGTTCTTGAGGGCCTTGTTGAAGGCGGGGCGAAATCTCTCGATGCGGTCCGCTTCCTCGAGCTTGGCCTCGAGATCGGTGCCGGCGCGATGCACCTCGATCCTGCGCGCGAGGCGCACCATGAGAGCCATGCGCTCGTCTTTCGGTCCGCCCCCGTAGAAGTAGCCCCGCACCCGGCGGCGCAGGTTGACACTCTTCCCCACGTAAATCGGGGTGCCGACCGCATCCTCGAACTGGTACACACCGGGAGCCGAAGGCAGGTCCGGGGGTATCCAGTCAGGCACGGGGCTGTTGCGCCGGCTCATGTCGGGGCAGAATCCTGAACTCGGGTAGTACGACGACATTCGGTGTTTGTTCGGATAAAGGATGATGCTGTGAGCCGTATGAGGCAAGTTTGGCTACTGGTGATGGCGGCGGTTCTCACAGTCGGCTGCGCGTCGGCTCCGCCCGACGGGTCCGAGGTACCGGTGCTCGCCGAGGTCGGCACCGAGACGATGCCCCTCGAGCTCGATGCGGTGGTGGCGTCGCCCCTGGCCATGCAGTCGGCGCCTGCTCAGGGCTCGTATCCGGCGGCGTCCGCTTCATCGACGTCTGTTGCCGGCTCGGCAGCGGTTGCGGCTTCGGGCGTCGGGGGAGCCGGCTGGGGCGGTGATCTGACCGCGGAGGAGCGGCGCATCTCCGCATCGGTGGACGAGCGAGCGGCCGAGGCGATCGCGTTCCTGCAGCGCATCACCGATGTGAACAGCGGCACCATGAATCCGGCCGGCGTGCGAGAAGTCGGGCGCATCTTCGAGGCGGAGCTGGCGGAGCTCGGATTCGAGACGCGGTGGATCGAGATGCCGCCCGAAATGGGACGAGCGGGGCACCTGTTCGCCGAAATCGACGGGGGCTCCGGCAAGCGGGTCCTCCTCATCGGACACCTGGACACCGTGTACGAATCGGACAGCCCGTTCCAGCGCTTCGAGATGCTGGAGGACAGGCAGGCCCGCGGCCCCGGCGTGGCCGACATGAAGGGTGGCGATGTGGTCATCCTGTACGCGTTGCGGGCCATGGCCGATGCCGGTGTCCTGGAGAACGCGCGGATCATCGTGGCCCTGCTGGGCGACGAAGAGGCGACAGGAGATCCACTCACCGTCTCGCGGGCCGATCTGTACGACGCGGCTCGCAGGAGCGACGCGGCGCTCGGCTTCGAGGGCGGCGTGGGCGGTCTGAACTCGGCCACGGTGGCGCGCCGGGGTTTCACGGGCTGGACGCTGGACGTCACGGCGACCCGCGGCCACTCGAGCGTGATCTTCAGTGACAAGTACGGAGCCGGGGCGATCTTCGAGGCTGCCCGGGTCCTGAACCGATTCTACGAGGAACTGCGCGGCGAGGAATACCTGACCTTCGGGGCCGGCCTGATCCTCGGCGGCACGAGCGTGGACTACGACGCGCAGCACGATCGGGGCGAGGCGTTCGGGAAGACGAACGTGATCCCGCAGACGGCCACGGTGGCCGGTGACCTGCGGACGCTGACCTTCGATCAGCTGGAGAGCGCCAAGACCAGGATGCGCGCGATCGCGGCCGAGAGCCTTCCGAAGGCCACGGCGACGATCCGCTTCCGTGACTCGTACCCCCCGATGGCTCCCACCGAAGGGAACTACGCTTTGCTGGGGCTCCTGGACGGGGTCAGCCGGGATCTGGGATACGGACCGATTGAAGCCGTGGACCCCGGCCGGCGTGGAGCCGCCGACATCTCGTTCGCGGCCCAGTATACGGATGCCCTCGGCGGCCTGGGCGTGGTGGGCAGCGGGGCGCATACGCCGAGTGAGACCGTGGACCTGGAATCGATCGGCGTGATGGCGAAGCGCGCCGCCCTCCTCGTGCACCGTCTGGCGCAGGAGGAGGCGGGCGGCCGCTAGCGGGGTGGCTTCGTCTTTGCGCTTTGCCTCCGTGTCGGCCTTGGCCGCCGCGAACTGTCACAAGGGCTCTTGACGGATTTCGGGGTGCGGTTGTGTGCAAGTCCGGGATCCGGTCTCCAGGCGGCCCCTGAGCCCTGCTGGATGCTCTCTCTCCGCCATGCTCCTCCACCGGTGAATCGTCAGACCTCCTGACCCCCGTTCGTGCCCTGCACCTCAACCTCAAAGCCCGAAAAGTGGGGGTGTATATTGAGGGTGTGATTCGGTGTTTGTTCGGTACGCTCGACACAGGAGTGCTCGATGGTCTGCTTCGCTACCCAGGTCCCGGTCACCTGCCACGTTCGTGAGACGGTGAGTGTCTACGCTGTCTCGCCTGCGCCGGAATCCGACTCGTCTCCTGACACAGACCGGATCGAGGCGCTGGAAGAAGAGATCGTGTTCCTGGCGGCCCACATTCATGCCGCCGAGCACCGGTTCCTCACCCTCGTGGCCGAGTACGACCGCCTGCGTGGCTGGGAACTCGGAGGCCACCGGTC
>JBATJK010000029.1:0-17792 GCA_049668445.1 Gemmatimonadota bacterium | reverse complement strand
CTCGTTCGTTCACCGGAGCTGTACCGTGCGTCCCTGAGAGCAGGATTCCGGACCTTCGTCTACAACGAAGATAACGCAGCGAAAATAGTCACTTTACCGCCATCCTTTACACATAATCCCGATTCGTCGCTTGGATGGATGCTGGATGACCTGCGGGTCGGCATCGGTTCGGGGGACGGCGTGAGCGTCGCCTCGTCGTCGGGCATCGACTGGGGCAAGTTGGACGCGGAGGTGGGGGACAGTGTCGGGAAGGGGAGGCCGCTGTGTCTGCTCGGGACGACGCTCGGTTTTGCGGAGTGGCTGGAGCGTCTCGAGGATGGCCGCTCGATTGGCGCCAGGCTCCCGCGGGGTTCCATCCTGATGGACACCGGTGGAGAGAAGGGCCGCGCCGGACTCGAACGCTCGAGCGTGATGCGAGGACTCGAGGAACGATTGGGCATCACGCCGGATGCGATGGTCAACGAATTCGGGATGACGGAGCTGTTGTCGCAGCGCTACGGCCATGGCGATCCCGCGGTTCCACTCGTCGGGCCGCCGTGGTTGCGGTCGAGGGTGCTGGACCCGGTCACGCTGGAGGAGCTTCCCCGCGGGGAAACGGGGATACTGTGTCATTTCGACCTCGCGAACCTGGGGAGCGTCTGCGCCGTGCTGACGGAAGACCAGGGAAGGGTCATCGGAGACGGGATCGAGTGGGTCGGTCGGACGCAGGGGTCCCCACCTCGTGGCTGCTCGCTTGCCACGGCCGAACTGCTGGAGGCGCAGGGCCATGCTTGAGGCCTGGTATCTCCCTGGCCTGGAGGAATCACCCGCCGAGTGGCTTGAGAGCCGGACTCGTGCCGGCGCTGCGTTTCGCGCTCCGACCCTGAGCGTAGACCAGGCTCGCGCAGTCGCGGGATCCGTGCGGGATGCCGTTCGGGAGGCCCGTGCCACGCGATCGACGGGAGAGGTTATCGAGTCCATCGCCAGGGCCGCGGGGAAGCTGTCATCTGACGGACCGGAGGGCCACGCAGCCCGTGAGCTCCTGCGATCCGAATTGGGGTGGAACGAGCGCCTCGTCCGGGAGACCCTGGAGGGGATGTCTCGCACATGGACCCGCGAGGCGCTGACCGGTCTGGTAGACGCGGAACTTGGCGGCACAGCCTGCCTGGACGGATTCGTCATGGACCCGCTGTGGGTCGGGCCGGGCCAGCGAAGCCGGCGGGCCCTCGGATCTCCGCTGGTGCTTCAGGTCCTGGCGGGTAACGTGCCGGGAGTGGCGATCACGGCCACGATGCGAGCCCTGCTCGTTCGCTCCGGTGTCCTGTGCAAGCTGCCGGAGGCAGAGCCCGGCCTTCTTCCCCTTTTCGCGCGCCTCCTGGCCGCGGAAGACCCTCTCCTGGGGAATTGCCTGGCCGCGACGTGGTGGCCTGGGGCCAGCTTCCCGGCCGCGTGGCGAGAATGGGCCCGTTGGGCCGGTAAGACGGTGGTGTACGGCGGTGACATGACCGTAGAAGCGGTTCGACGGGGCCTGCCCGCAGACACGGACATCGTCGCGTACGGACCGAAGACCGGCATCGCGGTGGTTCTGGCTGACAGTTCGCCGTCCGCCGCCGCCAGCCTGGCCCGCGATGTGTGCGCCTACGACCAACAGGGCTGCGTATCGCCCCGGCTCGTGTACGTGGTGGGCGACTCCACCCGGTTTTTCGTCGAGCACCTGGCGGCTTCCCTGGAGGCGCACACGAGGCTGCACCCGCCTCCGAGCCCCACTACGGCGGAAGCCGTGGCGATACGGGCCGCGCGAACGGCCTTCGAATTCAGCGGTTACGAAGACGGCCGCTCGGCCGTCGAGAGCCCGGGCGAGTCACTGGCCTGGACGATCCTGTCCAGCGAAGACCCGGCGGCAAGGGCCGAATCGCTCCCGCGGGTGGTCTGGGTGCACCACGTGCCCGATCTACAGGTACTGGAAGAGGTGCTGCGCCCGCTGGAAGGGCGAATCCAGACGCTGGGCTACAGTGGCACCGAGGAGCTGAAGAAACTCACCGGGCTCGCGGTTCGTCTCAGTGTGAGCCGGATCGCGCCATTCGGTTCGATGGCCTGGCCGCCAGCGGACTGGAGACACGAAGGAAAACACCAGCTACTGCCGCTGGTGAACTGGACGGACTTCGAGACACCTGAGTAGGTTGCCGTCCCGCGACACAGCGGGACAGGGTAGGTACCTGTTACTGACGCGGAGACACCTGGCGTCAGAGACTTCAGTGTACGGAGGTACAGGACGATGGGGAGGCGGAACATGATGGGTATGTGGAGTCGATCGATCCTCGCGCTGGCGATAGTGGCAGCCACAACCGCGCCGAGCATCTCGGCGCAGAACACCAATCCGGCTGACGGGGAAGGCCTCGTCGTCGACTATCCCGTTTTCAACCCGGTGCAGCCCCCGGGCGGCTACCTGGCCGCGCTCGAGGCGGGCACACGGAGGCCTGACGGTCGACCCGGCGCCGATTACTGGCAGCAGTGGGTGGACTACGACATCGATGTGAAGATCGAGCCGGAGACCGCCCTGGTGACGGCCAGCGAGACGATCACGGTCCGAAACGATACGCCGCACGAGCGGCCGGTGATCGTGCTCCACCTGTACCAGAACGTGTTCGCCGAGGGCTCGCCCCGCGGTCGCGGAACGACGATCACGGGCGGCATGACGCTCAGCCGGGTGACCGCAGGGGGCGTGGATCTCGAGGAGCTTCCGCCTCGCCAGTTCTTCGGGCAGCAGCAGCGCGGGCCGCAGGAGCCCGGGTTCAGGGTCAACGAGACACTCGCCGTCATCTCGCTGCCGGAGCCGTTGGCCCCGGGCGGGGTGGTGGAGATCGAGGTTGACTGGTCGTTCGTGGTTTCTGGCAGTGGCGGCTTCCGGATGGGCCACCTGAACCACGAGATATTCCAGCTTGCCCAGTGGTATCCGCAGGTCGCTGTGTTCGACGACGTGTTCGGGCAGGACCAGTCGCCCTACCTGGGTAGCGGCGAGTTCTACACCGATTACGGCGACTTCACGGTCGACGTCACCGTCCCTGAGGGCTGGCTGGTCGTCGGAACGGGAATGCTGACCAACCCGGATGAGGTGCTTCACCCCGAGGCAGTCCGCACCCTGGCCTCAGCCCCCGCCCTCGACACGGTGGTGAAGGTGGTGAGCGTCGCGGACCGGGAAGCCGGTCGTGCCACGCTTCCGTCCGACGACGGGTGGCATACCTGGACGCTCGAGGCCGAAATGGTCCGAGACTTCGCGATCGCGGCGGGCGGCACGTACGTGTGGCACGTAACGGGCGCCGAGACGGGACACGAGCAGGGCAGGGTGCTGATCCAGAACGTATTCGATCCGAGAATGGACCACTGGGCGCCGGCCACCGAGTACGCGCAGCACGCCATCGAGTTCTTCTCCGACTACATACTTCCGTATCCGTATCCGCAGGCCACGGCCGCCATGGGGCCGCCCGAGGTCAGCGGTATGGAGTATCCGATGATCACGTTCATCACCCACCAGGCCGCGGACCGCGGGTTGAACGGCGTGGTCACGCATGAGCTCAGCCACTTCTGGATGCCGATGATCGTCGGCACGAAGGAAATGGCTTACGCGTGGATGGATGAAGGCCTGACGACGTACAACACGTCGCTTTCCATGGCGGACTACTATGAGACGCCGGTCAGCCGTCCCGGCGACGATCGCGGCTACCAGATGATCGTGCAGATGGAGATGCAGGAGCCGATCATGGGGCACATGGATCACGCCGAGCACCAGTTCGGGGCATCGATCGCCGCCTACGGCAAGCCGGGCATGCTGATGCATACCATGCGGCACATGATCGGGCAGGAGAAGTTCGACGCCTTCTACAAGGACTACGCGGCGACGTGGGCGTTCAAGCATCCGATGCCGTGGGACTTCTTCGCCATGGCGTCGGAAGCCGCCGGGACGGACCTCGACTGGTTCTGGCAGCCCTGGTTCTACGGTGAAGCGACCCTGGATCAGGCCATCGACGAGGTCGTGCCTGGGGCCGGCTCTGCCGAGATTACGGTGTCGAACCTGTCCAGCGGCGTGATGCCGGTGGAAATGACGCTGGAATACACCGACGGTTCCACGGAGACGGTCGTGTGGCCACCATCCGTGTGGGCCGGCACGCGCACGACGACGCGCGCGGTCCCGACGTCCGGGGAGCTGACGAAAGTCACGATCGACGCGGACGGCAACTATCCGGATCTTGATCGATCCAACAACGAGTGGGAAGCGGTCGACGGCTGATCTGCGTTCCGCGAAGCCCGGCCGAGTGAATGGCAGGAGCTGACGCGAAAGACGGAAAAGTCTGGCAGAGCTACCAGGGATACTTCCGGGCGGCGCCCGAGATCGTCTTCGAGTGGAACGATCGCGAGACCGCCGCCCGGGGGTGGCTCGTCATCAACAGCCTCAAGGGTGGGGCCGCGGGTGGCGGCACGCGCATGCGGGTTGGCCTGACCCGCGACGAGGTGACGTTTCTGGCGAAGGCCATGGAGCTCAAGTTCGCCTTCGCCGGTCCTCCCATTGGCGGTGCCAAGTCAGGTATCTCCTTCGATCCGGCCGATCCCAGGAAACGCGAAGTGCTCGAGCGCTGGTTCCGGGCGATCCAGTCGGAGCTCCTCACCCGATACGGCACCGCCGGTGATCTCAACGTGAGCGAGATCACGGAAGTCATCCCCCTGTGCCGCGACATCGGCATCGGGCACCCGCAGATTGGTGTGCTCAGGGGACACTTCGGGCTGGACGGCGAGGCGCTTGGGCGTCGCTCGGAGCTGATGCATATCGGGCTCGATCAGCCGGTGCCACCGGAGTATGGGCTGGCCGGCAAGGAAGCCCGGGTCTTCGCTCTCGTGACCGGCTACAGCGTGACGCAGTCCGCCCTGAGACTGCTGCACCACCAGGGACGCGAGCCCTCGGACACCCGCGTGCTTCTCCAGGGCTTTGGCTCCGTGGGCGGGGCCGCAGCCCTGTACATGGTGCGGGCTGGTTTCCGGCTGGTGGGCATCGCTGATGCGCGGGGGTGCCTGTTGCACGAAGAGGGATTCTCGGTGAGCGAAGTCGAAAGGCTCCTTCTGAACCGCGAGGGAAACACCTTGCCGGCCGTGACGGGGGCGGGCGCCTCGGCTCCAGCCGCCGCGTTCTTCGATACCCCTGCCGACATGCTGGTGGCGGCGGCGGCATCGGGTACCCTCGACCCGGGCGTGCTGGACAGGGTCCAGGCGGCGGGAGTCACATCCATCGTCGCCGGCGCGAATCACCCGTTTGCCGCTGACGCACCGGGTGATACCAGCGTGGAGCAGGATGCCGACACTCGCTTCGCCGTGGTAGCAGACATCATCGCAAGCTGTGGTACGGCGCACGCGTTCGCCTGTCAAAGCCAGTCGGACTTTCCATTGCAGCCACGCATTGTATTCGAGTCGATCGAGACCACCGTCGCTTCTGCGATGGACGAGGCAGTACAACGCGCCGGAAACGCACAACGCGGACTTCTGGCGGCCGCCCTCGCCATGGCTCTCGAACGGTGTGACGGTGCACCAGACAATCAAAACCAACCGGAGTAGAACCGTGAGTTCAGATCTGACCGCATATGTCCGCTCCAACAGGGAGCGGTACGAACAGGAGTTCGTGGACTTCCTTCGCATCCCGAGCGTGAGCACCGAGAAGCGATACGCCGAAGACGTGACACGCTGCGCCGAATGGCTGGCCGAGATCGTCCGCGAGGCGGGGATGGACAACGTCGAAATCATCCCGACGGAAGGGAATCCGTTCGTGGTGGCGGACAAGATCGTGGACCCCGACGCGCCGACGGTCCTGGTCTACGGGCACTACGACGTGCAACCCGTGGATCCGGAGGAGCTCTGGGACGCGCCTCCTTTCGAGCCGACGTACAAGGACGGCCGCATCTACGCGCGCGGCACGAACGACGACAAGGGCCAGGTCCTCATGCACGTCCAGGCTCTCGAGGCCAGGATCAAGGGCGGCTTCGGTATGCCGGTGAACGTGAAGCTGTGCTTCGAGGGCGAGGAGGAAATCGGAAGCGTAAACCTGGAGACGTTTCTGCGCTCCGCGGCCGACCGGCTGGCATGTGACGCGGTGATCGTCAGCGACACGGGGATGCTCGGAATCGACATCCCGTCAATCGGCACCGGACTGAGAGGCATCGCCTACCTGGAAGTGTTCGTGGACGGTCCGGCTGGCGACCTGCATTCGGGCAGTTACGGCGGTGCTGTGGTGAACCCGGCGTTCGCTCTCGCCCAGATCATCTCGCAACTCAAGGACGAGGACGGCCGCGTCACCATCCCCGGGTTCTACGACCGGGTCCGACCGATGTCGGAGACGATCCGCGCCGCGACGCGCGACCTTCCGTTCACGGACGAAGAGTTCATCGAGGAGACCGGCGTCCCGGCCCTCGGGGGAGAGGCCGGCTACACGACGCTGGAGCGCCTGTGGTATCGGCCCTGCCTGGACGTGAACGGAATGATCTCCGGGTTCACGGGCGATGGAGCCAAGACCGTGCTCCCGGCCAAGGCCAGCGCCAAGATCTCCATGCGGCTGGTGGCGGACCAGGACCCGGACGAGATCGCCGAGCTGTTCACAAACCACGTGATGGCGATCGCCCCCGAAGGGGTGACAGTTCGCGTGGAGCCTTCGCATGGTGGCTGGCCCTGGGCCGGTGATCCCGACAGTCCGCTGTTCGAGGCCGCCGCGCAGGCCCTGGAGGATTCCTTTGGCCGCCGGCCGGTGTACATCGGAGAAGGCGGCTCGATTCCGATCATTCCGCTGTTCGAGGAGATCCTGAAGGGGCCGGTGCTTCTGCTTGGATTCGCTCCTCCCGGTGGCAACGCGCACGCGCCGAACGAGTGGATGGACGTCGAGACTTATCACAAGGGAATCGAGACCATCGCCCGCCTGTACGACGAAGTGGCGGCTCGAGGCGTTTGACGGACTGACCCGCGTCGCAGGCCGGCGCGGATCAAACAAGGGGGATGCAAGAAGGCCGGCTCCATCGACGGGCCGGCCTTCCTGGTGCCAACTCTCTGCTGCAAACGCCGGTCGAAAGTCCGGCCGGGCTGACCTACTCCAGCTCTTCTTCCGCGCGCACGGCCTCATCTTCCAGGCGGGTCTTTTCCTTTGCCTCCTCCACGGCCTGGAGAACCTCGGCCCACAGGTTCGCCGTCGCCTCTCGCTGCGCCTGGCGGGTCGCAGGGGCGGAAGCCGCCCCCTCGCGCAGTTCCTCGATCCGCATGTCGAAGCCCTTCGGAGCGAAGACTCTCCGGTCCCCGCGCCACCATCCCGACACGGATCCGTCGAAGGCGACCTTGGCGACGAAGAAGAGAGGAGTGGTACGGAGTCCCAGGTAGGCCGCCGCCCCGTCTATGATCCCGTCATCTCCCGGACCGGAGATGTCATACGCTTCGTATCCGAGGCCGCCGGTCGGTCTCGGTTCGACGACCCACAGGATCTCCTGCTGCAGGTCGGCCAGTATTCCCACACGCATGGTATCGGTCTCGGGAAAGACGAGCTTGCGCTGTGAGCCCGCGCTGGACACTTCGAAGACCGTGTCCGACGCCGTTTTCGAGAAGACCCACAATCCGCTGACGGAGGGTGTCGAAACGAGGCTTCCCCTTACCGCGGGGGCGTCGCGCAGCGTTTCCGGCCCCACGTCGGGAGAAAGCAGGGTATCCGGGTTTTCTCCCAGGAAGTCTGTCTGGATGACCGCCAGAGTTGGAATCGAATCGTCTGTGAAGGCCCGTACGCCGTACGTGAGTCGAAGGGGGCGTAGCGCAACCTCGAGGATCGACGGCCTGAGGCCAGGATCGAATCCCCGCAGGTGCTGCCCGCCAGGCGAGTACAGATCCACCATGCCAGTGGAGTCGTCGAACACGAAGAGTCCCGTGTTTTCGGCAACCGCCAGGCGGGCAGGGCTCACGACCTGCTCGGGTGGGCGGTCCATGAATCCGAACACTCCGTGCTCGCCTTCGGCCGGTTCGTAGCGCATCACGCCGCCGGCCACCCCGTCGATCGCCCACACGACCGAGCGGGATGCGGCCTTGAAGTCCAGGGGAGCGTGGACCTCGATGCCCACCGAGTCCGGGTGCGCCCATATCTCTACCGCTTCGAGGTCGGCTTCCGGCGATACCGACTCCCCGGACCCTCGTTCTTGCGCGCATGCCTGAAAGGTAAGCGTCGCCGCAAACAGGCTGAGAGCGATCCCCACCCGGTGTACCAAGGTCCGATGACCTGACGCGTCTGTAGAATTCCGCTGTGACATGGCTTCCTGGTCGAATCTGGTTCGTGTGTCGGGAGCCGGCCGCCCGCCTTCCTAAGCGCTCGCCCGGACCCGGCCCTCATACGGGAACCGATGATACAACGTTTGCCCGTGCGATCAAGCGAAGACGCCATCCAGGCACACTAGTTGATAAACTGTTGATACCAGCTTGAAGAGTGTAGGTCGGCGGTGGTGTGGTAAAGCCCGGGACGCGCGCTGGCATCAGGCAGGGAGTTGATTGAGATGTTCGTGATTCAGAGCCTCGGCGGGGTTCGCATCCATGATTCGTCCGGCGACACGATACGGCTTCGCTCCAGGAAGCACGTGGCCCTGCTGGTATACCTGGCTGCCTCGGGTCGTCGAGTGTACACGAGAGACTCCCTGGCCCGCTTGCTCTGGGAGACCTCTCTCGATCGCGCCCGCCACTCGCTAAGTCAGGCCATCTACGACCTCCGACGAAACCTGCCCGGCGCTATCGGCTCTGCCACGGGAGACGCGGTCCACCTCGAGACATCGGCCTTTCGACTCGATGCCGTGGAGTTCGAACAGGCGCTGAAGGCCGGAGAGCTGTCGCTGGCCATCGATCTCTATCGAGGACCATTTGCGGACAATCTTGCGCGAGTCGGCACCGACGACTTCGAGCGTTGGCTGGAGGCGGAGCGTATTCGACTTGCACGTCTCGGAGAAATGGCTCTGCGTCGCTACGTCCGCCAGTGCGATGAATCGGGCCAGTGGGGTGAAATGTGCGTGGCCGCACTTCGTCTGGTGAAACTGTCGTCTCTGGATGAGGAAGCGCACCGGGCCCTGATGCGAGGGCTGTGGCTCCACGGAGATGCGGCTTCCGCCATTCGTCACTACGAGGAGGTCGTGGCTCCCCTCGAGAGAGAGTTCCCCGAAGGCGTTTCGGAAGAAACTCACCTCCTGGCTCAACGCATACGCTCAACTCCAGCTCCGGAACCCTGGATCGACAACCTGGGTGAGCTGCAGACCCCGTTTCTCGGCCGCGAAGAAGAGATGGAGATCTTGCGGACCGCGGTTCGAAGTATCTCCCAGACTCCCGAGACAGCCATTCTTGTCTCAGGCGAGGCGGGGATCGGGAAATCCCGTCTCGTGAGCGAGTTCATGCGCTCCGTCGCCCTTGAGAATATCCGTCAACTGGAGAGTCGCTGCTATCCGGCCGAAGCAGAGGTACCCTACGGACCCGTGATCGACGGCCTGCGTCCGATAGCCGCCGACGTCGCCCGCCGACCGGCCGCGGACCTCGAGTCCTTCACACGTATCGGCCACCTGCTGTCCGAGTTCGAGTTCCTCACGACGGACGGAGAGGAGCGCATCGATGCATCCGCGTGGAGACGTCGTCTCTACGAGGAGGTGACCGGCGTCGTCCGCCTGGCGCTGGAGGCGGAGCCGATCGTGTGGGTCATCGAGGATGTGCAGTGGATGGACGCGACCTCTACCTCTCTACTGCACTACATGACCCGACGTCTCGAAGGGTACCCGTTTCTGTTGATCGCCACGTTGCGGGTAGCCCGGGGGGGCGAGCTTCCCGATGCGCTTCCACTGAGCCCACCCGGCACATCGGAACTGAGTTCCGAAGTCCGCCTTGAGAGCCTCACGACGGACGAGATCGGGGAGTTGCTCAAACGTGCATCTCCGGATCCCGGGCACAGGGATGCAATGGAGCTGGCCCAACGGTTGGCCGGTGGCAATCCGCTCTACGCCCTCGAGGTCTTCAGGGCGGCGGCGGGATCGACGGAGTGGGCTGCGGAGGCCTCGCGCTGGGATCCACTGACCGACGCCCGGCTGAGTAAGGTACTGGCAGTCCGGCTCAAGGGCCTGCCTCGTGAGGGGCTCACGCTACTTCAATCCACAGCCGTGCTGGAGCGTCAAGCGACGCCCGGAGCAGTAGCAGCTGTCGCGGAGCTGTCTCTGTCCGAGGCAGCCAGAGCGAGCGTCGAACCCTACGGACGAGGCCTCCTGCAGGACCGGGACGGCCGGCTGGAATTCGTCAACGACATCGTCCGGGAGTACGTGTACGCGGATATGACGGCGCTGTCTCGAGCCGCGTTGCATCGGACCGCCGCGGAGTTTCTGGAAGAGAGTTCGGAAACGAATGCCGCAACCCTGGCCAGGCACTTCTACCTGGGTGAGAACCGAGCGCTGACCTACAAGCACGCGATGCGGGCAGCCCGTGATGCGAAGGCCTCGGCAGGTCAAATGGAGGCGGCCGCCATGGCTGACCTCGCGGCCAAGAACAGTCACGGGCAGGCCGAGCGCCTCGCCGCACTGCACCTCCTGGCTGAGGCGGAACTGGAGTCGGCGCAATTGCCTCAAGCCAAGGAGCACCTGGACGAGATTCTGCGCCTGGACACGGACATGCCGGCCGAACGGAGAGTTGAGGTCAAGCTGAAGTTGGTCGAAGCACTTGCTGAAGCTGCTGAATGGAGCGAGGCACGCACCGCGATAGACTCGCTTACTGACCTACTCGAGTCCATCGAGGATTCGAGTGCCACAATCAGAGCGAAGGCTGAGACTCTCTACTGGACTTTGAAGGTTACGACCCGGCAGAATGATCCCACTGGTGCTTCTGTAGCAGCCGACGCGGCCGAACGGCTGACCGCAACGACAGTTCGGGATTCGAGCATTGACCCTACAGCTCGCGTGACCGCTGTTCTCAGCCTGGCTACGTACGCTGCATTCTACCAATCATCAGAGCGTTCGCTTGCACTTCTCGACCAGATTCGGGATCTGATCCCGACGATCGATTCCGAGACCGCTGAGCGCGCCAATCTGATCCGCGGGACCGTCTCGATCCGAATGGCGAAGTGGGATGAGGGCGAGCACGAGTTTCTGGTAGCCTTGCGCCAGGCTTCACGTCGCAACGACTTAGTCCAGCAAGCCGGTTTGTGGAACAACCTGGCTTGCGCGGCCCTAGAGCAAGGGGACTGGGACCGCTTCAACGAGTGGGCGAGCAAAGTTGAAGAGGTGCAAGTATGCGATACTCTTGACACCCTGCTTCTGCTCACTCTCAACCGTGCAAATGCGCTGTTTTATCAGGGTAAAGCGAACGCAGCGGGCACTCTGTTTGATGAGGCTCTGGCTTGGGCTGAATCGTCCGGTTCCGCGGAATTTCTCCCCGAGATTCTCTCATGCCAGGGGTTGATAGCCCTACAAGTTGGAGATGTCGCATCGACAATGCGGGTTTGGAAGAAGGTCCTAGAAACTCGGCCGACTCAACTGCTAGGACCCCAAGAGCTATTCAAGTACGAGTGGTTTTGCGCTTTCATGGGCAACAGGTTGGGCGTGGAGGCGTCTGCAGATCGACTACTGAATGCTGCCAGGGCGCACGCACGCCTCGATTTACTGAGCTACTACAAGCTAGCGTGGCTCGGCACTGTCATCTTTGGTGACGACTTCACTCGTCTGAACCAAAAGAGAAAGGAAGAAGTCCGACAGAATCTCTTCGAGAACCGACTCGGGTGGTTTGCAGGTTTCGCGCAAAGGTGGTTTCGGTCAGCCACGACAAGGTCTGCTCAGATTACCTAGCGTCGATCCCGAGAGATGGATTCACTCCGGCGAGGCGCACGGCGGCGGTAGGTGCCGAGGTCTCTGGGGCGCCAAGCGTTTCGAGAATGTCCGTCTTGACTAGAACATCGACGATCGCTTCATCGAACTGGGTACTTCGGTGCTTGTTGAGCTCCTCCCTCACCACTGACACTGGAAGCGCATCGCGATAGGGCCGAGCAGTCGTCATCGCGTCGATCGTGTCGCAAACCATAATGATGCGCGCACCAAGTGGAATTTCCTCCCCAGAGAGTCCAGCTGGATAGCCGTCCCCGTCCCACCGCTCGTGGTGGTGGCGCACACAACTGAGGACGTCCGGGTGGATGCTCCTGATCGACTTAATGATATCCACGCCGCGATCCGGGTGAGCCCGTATCAGCTCACGTTGCTCGGGGGTAAGGGGTCCCTTCTGTCGGAGGATCTCTCCGTAGACGACGTCGATCTTTCCGATGTCGTGAAGCAGGGCCGCGGTTTCGACGATCTTTAGCTGACGCGAATTCAATTCCAGCGCTCGCCCGATCTTCTTAGCAGCTTCTGAGACCCGAATGGAGTGGCCGGACGTGTACGGATCCTGTGCTTCGATGGTCTTCACCATCAAGCGAAGAAGATCGCTATTCAACTGCTGAAGCTCGAAATTGATCCCGTAGCTATACCGCAGCCCGATGAGCGGAATCATCGCAAGAAAGACTGCCAATACCCCATACTGCGTGTACAGAAAAGCCACGAGAAACGCCAAGGGACTCATGGCGATGTCGAATACGATCAGCCCACCCGTAATCTCCCGCCAGGCCTCGAAGAAGGACCTTCGCTCGGAAACGGATACGATGAAAGCTACGGTGCCAGTGTTCACTGCGAAGTACGCCAGAACCGCCACGAGGAACGGCGCGAGGTAGGCCTGGAACCTGAAGGTGTCCAGGCTCTCAACCCCACCCGACCAGCGAAACAGCAGCCCGGCTGCACCCACCGCGAGTACGAGCTGTGCGATGTTGAAGAGCTTCTTCATGGCGGACTTCTCCCTGTAGAGGAAGAAGCCCGATATGAGCTCGGACAGCAGGGTGACCATGACGGCGCCGGTGGGTCCGAGCAGGAGAATCGCCCCGAGTTCCGGCACGAAATCCATCGAAGTGGTAGATCCCGCCTCCGTGAATCGGAGGTACAGCATCATGGCCAGTGTGCTTAGGGCGAGAAGGGTGCCGAAAGCGAGCAGAGACTCAGCGTCGAGTGTGGGAGGGTATCTAACAAAGAGGATGACCACGAGGGCGGCAGCTGCCAAGGTGGTCGCGACGATTGTTCTCTTGACTCGCGGGTCCATACCCTCGTGGCTGCCGTTGGATTGCCCCCAGACCTCTACCGTTTACCACCTAACAGTTCCACCTGGTTTCTTCCACAGACTAAATAGCGTGAAGAAGAAGTTCATAGAGCACACCTCCTTTCGCATGAAAGTCATACCCAACCGCTACCGGGTATGCTTCAGCTCCGCTCGGAGGTATCGCTCCGCTCAGCTTGTAGGTGGTTCGGTAGGGTCGGGGGGCATCTCCATGTTCGGTGGACCGATCAAGGTCCGATATCCACTGCTCTTCAACGGACGTATTGGGGTGCAGACTCAAGAAAAATAGAAGGGCGGGCGCCCTTGAGCGCAACTACGGGGCAACGTCTAGCGGTTTCCGGTCCATCGGTTGATGGCCTGGAGACAGGCCAACACGGCCGCTTCCTCGACCGAATCACGCACACGAACCACGCCTGCCAGCGACTCGGAATCGCGGCGTACCGTTCCGTTCACCGCGGCCAGGACGAAGCTCTGGCCGAAGGCGCCGACGGAATCGATTCCCTGCAACGACAGGAGAACCGAGTCTCCGCTTGCCTGCTGGGCGGCTTCGAGAGCGGCGGTCGCGGCCACTTCCATCCGTGCTTTCTCGAAGTCCGGTCCCTCGGCCTCGCCGGTGAACACCGTATCCTCGTGAGTCAGGTCGACGCGGCACGTAACCTTCTGCCCGGCGGCACGTTCAATACGAACGTTGCCGAGGACGAGACGACGTTCGGAAGAGACGGCCGGCACGGGGGTCGCTGCGGCCTGCGGTTCGGCTGCTGCGGCCGCCTCGGTCGCTGCCGCGATCTCGGGGCTTCTGACGCGAGCGATGGATATCTTGCGGTGGTCGATCTGGAGGCCGAACTCCGCGAGGAGCGCCGACTCGATGTTCCGGACGATCTGCTTGGGACCCAGCGAGGAACTGGAGAGGACATGGATCTCTTCGATGCCACCGTGCCCATCGGGCACGATCTTGAGCGATCCCACTCCTTCGAGACCGTGGAGGAGCTTCTCGATCCGGCGAAGGCCCCACGGGTCCAGGCCCATCATGTCCCGAGCTTCATGTTCGCCGGATGTCATCTGACGAGCTTGCCTCCGATGGAGGGGTGAATCGTGTTTCCTCCCTGTGCCTTCGCGACGTACAGGGCCGCATCGGCTTCGGCCATCAGGTCCTCAGCCGACAACTCCGCCTGCGTCACACCCGAATGATACGCCACGCCTACGCTTAGCGTAACCCCTGCGTAACCCTCATTTGTGGCGATTCTCATGTCGGCGACGCGCTCGCGGATCTGCTCGGCGACCTGTGCTGCGCCGTCTCGATCCGGGTTGACCAGGATGACGACGAACTCGTCACCTCCGTAGCGGCATACGATGTCCGTGCTACGTGTGGCCTCCGTGAGGATCCGGGCCACGTTCTTCAGAATGAGGTTTCCGGCCGCATGGCCGTGCACGTCATTCACAGGTTTGAACTTGTCGAGGTCTACGAACAGCAGCGCGATGGATGTGCCCGTACGGCTGGCGCGGTTGAGTTCCTCCTCGAGCCGGGTGCTAAGTACCCTGAAGGTGTAGGCACCGGTGAGAGCGTCGTGCATGGCGTCCCGGGAAGCCTGTTCGTACTGCCGCGCGAGGTAGATCGGACACAGCGACAGCGTGGATCTTCCTCGCGCCACGGCCTGGGCAAACTCAATGCAGGTCGCGTGACCGCACGACCCCGTGTTCCAGTATCGACCGTCCGGCGTAGTCCCGATCTTGGCCAGGATTTCCTCGACCTCGGCAGGGTCCGGCACTCCGAGGTCGACTCTCTTCGGTTCGAAGTACGTCCGCAGGTCCAGGTCTTTGACCGGGACAACGACAGCTTCTTCGGACCGGGGTGGTTCGGATAGTTCGGCGATCTCCTTCCGCCAGTACAGGTCGTCGCCGGGCCCGAAGGCTGGATGGCCCAGGTTCCCCTCGAAGGGGAGGATGTCCACGAAACCGAGCGGAGTTCCTTCCTCGAGCAGAGCGCGCGCCAGGGCCGGAAGCGCCTTCAGGTCGCGCTCCTTTCGAAAAGTCCGCGACGTCTGACGCTGTTCCTCCAGGATTTGCCGGGGAAGTCCGCCCGACAGAGACAGGTGACGTCGCCTGTCGGGTGTAAGCCTGAAGAGGGTCTGCGGTTGATCGAGAGGCCTGGCGCCTCTGTCAGTCAGGAGCGTCTCCAGTTCCTCGAAAGAGATGCAGATGTCGAGCTCGTCTTTCGTGCCATTGGCTCCGGGTGCGCCGAAACCAGAGTAGACGATGTCCGTGTCCTCGCTCTCGATGCTGCGGATGTGGCGCGCGAGCGCTACCGCTGGGGTCACGACGGGGGCGAGGAACGGCAGAAGCTCGGGCGCCCGGGTGCGGCAGTAGTTGACCACCACCGGACTCGTCGAACGCAGCCAGGAACGGTAGCCGCCGTCATTCCAGAGCCGCAGATACTCGGCCGCAACGAGCTCGTCACCGATCGCTTCGAAGTAGACGGTACGGAAACCGACCTCGAAGCAGGCGTTCAGGATCTGCTCGGGGGTAGCGGGGAAGAAGAAGACGCTGATTTCGTTCGGGAGAATCAGGAGAGCACGGCCCTGCTCAATGGACTCGACACACGGGTCGATGTCGCCCACTACGTCGATCGCATCGTGGTAGCACGAGGGTACGCACAGCCCGCACTCGATGCACGCACTAGCGTCGATGCGGAGCTCATTCCCGGACACGGCGATCGCCTCGACCGGACAGACCCGCACGCACGCCATGCACGACGTGCATTTCTCGTTGATCGAGAACCTGAGACTCACGTCCCTCCTGGACCGTTTGGTGACTCCGTCGGAGTCACGCTGAAGAGCCGGTACCCCCTCTTACAGCAGTGGGTAGGAGGCTTACAAGAAGCGTACCCCGAAAACGCGCGTCGATTGTGGCATTCGGCCAGTGTTGGGTTCGCTGGCCGAGAACCATAAAAGTCTATGGTTACTCACGTTTAGGCGACATTGCCGCAATGTGCGGCACGAACTCCGCCGAAAGTGCTCCGTGCGGGACATACTCCTCCTGTGGCGTCAGGGCAACGAGTCTGACGAGCCACCACCGCACAGGTTGGCAGAACCATGGGCGTGCAAGTAGCTTGTCGGACGGCCGTGAGGAGACAGCGAAATCGAGTCTGAAACCCGCTCGATTGCCCCCCGGTCCCGCCGACGGTCCTCCCGTTGGCGTCCAGATGATACCTGTAACGGCGAAGGCGATTCATGGCCACTCAGGAGCCCAGTATCCTTAAGAAGCTCCTCTTCAGATACGATGGGGCGGCTGACAGTCAGAAGGTAAGATTCACGAGTGCTGGAGGGCAGGACTGGCAGGCGTCACTCTGCCTCCACTCGGGCACGAACCCCCAGTCTCCGCGCCTGCTCGTGATGTTCCGGAATCAGAGCCGACCGAACGACCCGCAACGCTATACGCTGGTGCCACCCGGCTACTCGAAGGTCCCCTCCGAGGCCGCGAAACAACTAAGCGAAGACGACCTGCAGAAGCTGCTGGCGTCGTCCGTAGAAGTGTGAGGACCGGCATGTCACGCAAGATCGCCGACGACAATTTCCTTGAGTGGGAAGTCTACGTATCAGGCGGCCAGCCCGACTCCGTCGAAGCGGCCCGAATATTCTTCTATTGCCTGGACGCTCCGATGAATCCGGCGAGGTTCGTCCGGCACGAAAGCGGAAACGTCGCGGTGGCCGAAGCGGCGTTGCTGGAGATGTCCGACGAGCAGCTCAGGGCGTTGCTCGCAGAAGCGATCGTCAACGAGTAAGGGGCGGTCGCGGATGGCGCGAGAGGGGCGGGAGGGCTCGATCGAGGTCATCACGGGGGTGATGTTCTCGGGCAAGTCCGAGGAGCTTCTGCGGCGGGTGCGTCGTGCCATGATCGCCCGCCGGACGGTGCAGGTCTTCAAGTCCCAGCTTGACGATCGATACGGCGGGATTCAGAGGATCAGCTCACATGACGGCCGGGAAATCGAAGCCCGCCCGGTCTCCAACTCGCGTGACGTGGCAGAGTTCGTGGACGCCGACACCGAGGTCGTCGCCGTGGACGAGGTTCAGTTCATGGACGCGGGTATCCTCGAGGTGGCGGACGAACTGGCCAACCAGGGTGTACGCGTCATCGTGTCGGGGACGGACATGGACTTCCGAGGACATCCGTTCGGCCCGATCGGATCACTCCTGGCGATCGCCGAGAAGATCGACAAACTGCATGCGATCTGCGTGGTGTGCGGTGATCTGGCTACGCGGAACCAGCGACTGATCGACGGTCGTCCAGCCCCGGCTGAGGGTCCTACGATCCAGGTCGGGGGACTGGAGAGCTACGAGGCCCGGTGCCGGGCGCACCACCTGGTTCCGTCGAGCCGGGACGACCAGATGCCCCTGATCTCGGATCGCGAGGCCTAGTTCGCCTGGACGGCGAAGGCATGCAGGGCTGTCGCCTTTACTTGCACCCAGATTCGTGAACCGACCTCGAGTGACAGCTCGTCCCCTGCGGCACGCGTGATCACCGCCACCCAATGCCCGGTCCCTTCGAGGCGTACGCGCAGCAGGCTTCCCGATGACCGCACTTCCGTGACCTCGGCTCTGAATCGATTCCGAGGGCTGGCC
>JBATJK010000028.1:0-24313 GCA_049668445.1 Gemmatimonadota bacterium | reverse complement strand
GACGTGCGCAAGGTCGAGGTACTGCTCGTCCCGGCCACCCGCTCGGCCTCCCGTCGGGCCCGCTCGAGCTCGCCGAGCAGGTTGCCGAGCTGACGTTCCTCCTCGTCCAGTTCGGTGATCCGCGTCTGTGCCTGCGTTACCCGTCGCTGCGTGTTCGCCAGGCGGCGCTCGCGCTGCGACTCGAGCGTCTCGAGGTCCCTGACTTCACGCTGCTTCTCGCCTCGCAGCGACCGAAGGCGCGCGAACTCGAGAGCCAGCTGCTGGCGCTGCTCGACCAGGCGTTCCTCCAGCCGCTGCACCTGGCCGACCAGGGTCCGGTCATATCGCGCTACCAGGTGAAGGTACTTGTACCGGCTGAGCAGGTCGCCGAAGGACCGCGCCTCCATCATGACCTGGACGGCGTGCAGGTCGCCCCGCTTGTAGATCTCGCGCAGGCGGGCCTCGAGTTCGGTGCGGCGCAGGACCAGTTCGTCGTGCGTGTGCAGCATGTCCCTCGTGGTCTCATCGACCTGCAGCGCGTAGGCCTGGATCTGGAGGTCCAGCTCATCCATGGCGCCGCGCGAGGAGCCGATGCGCTGCTCGATGTTGGCAATCTCTTCGGAGAAGGTGTGAACCTGGCCCCGCAGGTCATCATATTCCCGCGCCAGTTGCTGCTTCTCGCGGCGGATCTGGTCCAGCCGATCCTGGCTGTCCCTGATCTGATCGCCGATCGCGCTCTGGGCCGCGAGATCCGGTGCGGCGCCGGCCAGGAGGGCGGTGACGAGCAGGACCGCCAGCAAACGGAGCCTGGCGATCACGGTCGGCCGATCAGTAGACATCCAGCCGACGAAGCTCGCGGCGCACCGCCCGGCCAGCCGCAAGCATTCCGAGGACTCCGGCGAAGGCCAGTCCCGCCGCGGTCCACAGTTCGGGGAGCCAGGCGAGCGTCACCAGGGTGCGCTCGACAGCCTGGTGGGCCGCGAAGGTCATGGCCAGGGCGAGCAGGCCTCCAGCCAGCCCGGTCAGCAGCCCTTCAATGAGAAACGGCCGCCGGATGTAGGAATCGGTGGCGCCGACGGTCTGCATGATCGCGATCTCATTGGCTCGCGCGAGGACGGACATCCGGACCGCGATTCCGATCAGCAACGCGGCCCCGAGCGCGAAGCTCAGGCCGAGGATCACGGCCGCTCCGCCGGCGACCCGCCGCAGCGAGTAGATCCGATCCACCCACTCCCGTCCGTACCGCGTTTCCTCGACGAAATGGTACGTAGCCACCCGGTCCGCCACGGCCTCCACGTCGGTCGGCGTTCGGAAGTCCGGCCGCAACGAGATCTCGAACGAGGCGGGAAGGGGATTCACCTCCAGGTCCGAGTAGACGTCCGAGAATTCCGACAACTCCCGGGAGGCTTCGTAGAGGGCCTCGACCTTCGAGATGTACCGGGCCGCCTCGACCTCCGGATAGGACTCGATTTCGTGGCGAGCGATCTCGATCAGTTCCTCGGACGCGTCGTCCCGCAGGTAGGCCACGACCTCCACCCGTCCCTCTACATCGGAAAGGGCCACGTCGATGTTGTGGGCCGTCAGGGCGAACAGGCCGATACTGAACACGCTGAGCCCGATCGCCATGACGGACAGGAAGGTGAGCACGGGGGCCCGCTTCATTCCCGCCAGGGCTTCACGAAGCGGCCTCACGCTGCCGTTCCTTCCGCCGAGTCGAACACCAGTCGTCCCTGTTCGAGCTCGATCACCCGCACGTTCCGATGCTGCCTGAGCAACGCGGCGTCGTGCGTGGCCATGAGCACCGAAGTACCGGAGGCGTTGATCCGCTGAAACAGGTTGAACACGCCGGCGCTGGCACGCTCGTCGAGGTTACCCGTCGGTTCGTCCGCCAGGAGGACGAGGGGATCGTTGGCCAGGGCCCGGGCGACCGCGACCCGCTGCTGCTCGCCTCCCGACAGCTCGCGCGGGAGAGCCCCGGCTCGCGCGGCGAGGCCGACCTGGTTCAACAGCTTCTGGACCCTCGGCCCGCTCTTCGCCCTGGGAAGGCCCGTCACCTGGAGCGCGAACGCGATGTTCTCCTCGGCGGTCAGGTTCTCGAGGAGCCGAAAATCCTGGAAAATGTAGCCGACACGCCGCCTCAGCTCTGGAAGGTCGCGCCGTCTGATTCGGCTCGAGCTGTATTTCGAGACCCGAACCTCGCCGGAGCTCGGCTTGTGCAGCATATGAACCATCTTGAGTATCGTGGTCTTTCCGGCGCCCGACGCACCCGTCAGGAAGGCGAACTCGCCCTTCTTCAGGTGAAACGATACGTCGAGCACCGCGGGAGACGACCCGCCGAAACTCTTGGTGACCGCTCGAAGCTGTACCACCCTGCGCTTACCTCCCCCGACGACAGAAACGAATACACTGGGCCACGGCGGCCTTCATGGAAGACGGATCGGCCAGCCCCCGGCCCGCGATGTCGAATGCCGTCCCATGATCCGGCGACGTGCGCGGAAAGGGAAGTCCCGCGGTGACGTTCACTCCCGTATCGCCCGCCAGCGTCTTGAGAACGGCGAGGCCCACGTCGTGATACGGAACCACCACCGCGTCCACCACCCCCTCCAGGCACTTCCGAAATACCGTGTCGGCCGGAAAAATGCCCACGATGTCGGCGTCTCCCGCCGCCGTGAGCCGCTCCAGGGCCGGCGAAAGGACACGTTCTTCCTCGTCGCCGAACAGGCCCTGTTCCGAAGCGTGTGGGTTGACGCCGGCCAGCGCAAGACGCGGGCGGGCGATCCCCCACCAATCCCTCAGAGCGCGGGCCGCGATGGTCGAGCGGCGCACCACCAGCTCGACATCCAGGAGACCCGGCACGCTCCGAAGAGGCACGTGAACGGTGAGAAGGGCGACACGGAGGGGGCCGCCCAGCACGGTCTCCTCGGCGGCCATGATCATGGTCACGTCGGGGACCCCGCATCGATCCCTGAGGAACTCGGTGTGGCCGGGAAAGTGATACCCGGCGGCCCTGAGGGCGGTCTTCGCGATCGGGGCCGTGACGACCCCGTCGACCTCTCCCGCCAGGGCCAGCGCAATGGCCTGCTCGATGGCGTGCGCTGAATGCTCCCCGGCTTCCCGCTCTCCAGCGCCCGTCCAGGTACCCGTGGTGCGGTACTCGGCCCCGCTCGGGACTCGAAGTGGGGGATTCAGTGAGCCCGGCTCCGGGCCCAGCACCATGAAGTCCGCCGCCCGGGCGAAGCGAGGGTCCGCGAGCGCCGCCTGGGCTACCTCAGGGCCTATACCTCTGGGATCCCCGAGCGTGACGGCAATCCTGGGTCGCTGGGTCATTTCTGGCATATCGGCTGGGACTGGATCAGCGTGGCCCCGTCTCTCGGTCGATCAGAGCCGGATGTCGACGTACACTTCGCCTCGCAGCTCCTCGAGGAATTTGGCGTAGCCCTTCTCGTTCAGGAGGCTCTCCCGGATTTGCTCGCGAATGTCCTCGAGCTTCCAGGCCCCCTCGGACTGGAAGCCCGTAATTCGGACCACGGCGAACACGGGACGGCCCGGCATGAATCCCTCACTCTGGAACGGGCCGACGACCGCTCCCGGCACCGGGTTCGCCAGGGCCTGTGCGTAGGCCTCGCCGAACTGGCCGATCTGATCGTAGGGAATATCGGGGAAGCGAACGGGTACTTCGCGCACCCCGTATCGTTCGGCCATCATTCGAACGTCGGCTCCCTCCCGGATCGAATCGGCTACGGCCATCGCCAGCTCGCCGGTGCGGCGGAAGTCGGTCTCATCGATGACGGGCTGGATGAGGATGTGCCGAATCTTGCGCTCGCCGCCCCGAACGTTGTCTACCCGAATGATGTGGTAGCCGAATCGCGTGGCGACGGGTCCGATCGGCTGCCCGGTGCGCGCAGCCCAGGCCGCGTCCGCGAACGCTGGAACGAGGAGGGACCGCTGAATCCAGCCCAGATCCCCGCCCTGTTCCCGGTTCGACATGTCCATGGAGTACTGGCGAGCCGCGACTTCGAAGTCTTTCCCCTCCCGCAGTTCGGTGAGGACCTGCTCGGCGAGCGCAATGGCGCTGTCCTTGGCAACCTCTCCCGGTTCGGGTTCGATCACCACCTGCTCGAGCGAGATCGAAGCCGGACGCGTCTGCCCGACGAGGTTGGTCTCGTAATACGCGACGATTTCATCTTCCGTGACCGTTACCGGCGGAAGATTGTCTCGATTTACCCCTATGAACTCGTTGATCATCATCTGCGAGAGGACCTGGCCACGCAGCCATTGGCGATACTGAACCAGGGACCGGCCCGACTTGGTGACAGCGGCCTGGAATTCGGTGGCTGAGGGGAAGGAGTTGCGTATCTCCCGGAAACGACGGTCGGTCTCACCGTCAAGCTGTTCCGGGGACACCTGGATGTCCGCTTCCTTGGCCTTCTGCAGCAGGATGCGCGAGTCGACGAGGTTGGTGAGCGTCTCCACGGCCACGGCATCGAATTCGGGCGTTCCGATTTCGGGCACCTCGGCGCCCTGGGCGCCCGCCTGCACGATCGACTCGATGATCTCGCTGTACAGGATAGCCGTATCGCCCACCACCGCCACGATTCGATCCACCGTCTCGATGGAGTCCGGAACGGTGCCGCCCGTAAGCTGCGCCGCGGGCTCGCCGTCCGCTGGCTCTTGTGCCACCGCGACAGAGAAGAACCCGGCGGTGAGCCACAACGCGATGCCGGAGATCGCGCCGATCCGACCCTGGCCTGCTGTCATCCGACCTCCACCCTGGTGCCACCGTCCTCGAACTGGGGCTCTTCCGCCTCGGGCTCCGGGGTACCAGCCCCGGCTGCGCGCAATTCGACGGCCAGACGGGCCGCGCTCCTCACGCCGCTCTCGTCTACACGCACGGGGAACCGCGGGTCCAATACGACTCGGAATTCGCCCAGCCATGGCAGGGCGCGAGCCCGGGCCATCACTCTCTGGAGGAAGTAGTAGCCCTGCTCGTCGATGTCGAAACGCGGATTGGCCACGAGCTCGGTGGACAGCCCCAATCGCGCCGCGATATGACCCAGCTGCTCCGCCAGCACGATAGCGAGAGCTTCGCGCTCCTCGGCATTTGCGGCGACTCCGGAGCTGGCCGCAGCGCCGATCAGGATCTCATCGCGGGCCAGTCGCATGAGATAGTCGTGGATATCGTCTTCGGAGGCCTCCGCGAAGACCCGGCGCATGTCGTCCCGCACCAGGAACAGCCGCCTGATTTCCTCGACGGAGAGGTCGCCCCCGTCCCATGTCACGAGCTTCATCCCATCGGGAATCCTGTTCACCGCGCGCCCGGGGTCACGCGCGATCTCCGACACCAGGGCCGGCGCCTCCTGCATGACGGCCCGCCGCGCATCACCCACCGCGCTCTCGAGAGCCTGCCGCTGACGCTCCTCCTGGCGGGTCTCGAGAACCAGCCGGAAGAGCTGCTCACGCGCAGTGTCGAACGCCGGTTCCCGCCTGGCCTCGATCCGGTAGATGAGGATGTCGTCCTCGGTTGCGAAGACCGGGCTGATCTCACCCGGCTGCAGGGTGAACACCACCGAGTCCGCGGCCGGCGGGAAGTCGTCGTGCGCCTGGTATGCGAGGACCTGTCCCCTGGCCTGAGCCGGTTCATCGCTTCTCTCTCTGGCCACGGTGACGAAATCGGCTCCACCGACCAGGCGTTCCCGCAGGGACCGAGCCTCGGTGAGCAGGCTGTCCCGCACCGGGCTTCCGCTTCCCGACGGGACAGAAAGCACCACGCGTCGGACATCCAGCCGCGTATAGGGCTGGTGAACTTCCCAGTACTCCCGCAGCTCCTCTTCGGAGGGCTCGACCCCCTGCATCACCACGCTGTCGCGGTAGCGCATGACGGCGATCGCGGACAGGTGTCGCCCGTCTTCCATGAGTCGCGTGTAATCCAGCGACCGCGTCGTGTCGGGATCTTCGTAGAGCGTGGACAGGACCACGAAGTCGGCCCACAGTCGAGCGAACTCGCCCGCCCAGTACGGAGTCAGCGCGGAGTCGGGAACGGGGGAGTTGGCCATCAGATGGCCAAGCTCTTCCTGGTCCAGGGTGTATCCGGCCGCTGTGGCCGCGGGCCGCGCGTGGCTCGTCAGGGCGTCTCCAAAAGCCCCGCATCCGGCCGCCAGACCGGAGACGGCGATCCCGACCAATACCAGAGTTCTATTCATACGATTCCAGACAGTCCTTGTGCGAGATTCGTTCGAGGACTCCCACAGCCTCATTCGGCGGGGACGCCCTCGAGCAGTTCCAGTGCCGCCACCAGCGTTGGGAGCAGGGGCTCTACCCCGGCGCGGACAAGCCGTAAGGATAACGGTTGCGTGCGTCGGACTTCAACCGCGATCTGCCGGTCGGTGAGGGCATCCCGCAGAAGCGCGAGGCGGGGAACCGAGTCAGGACCGAAGTTCATCCGTGCGTCGGCCTCCGATACGCGGAGCCATTCCACCCCCAGGCGCGTCCCGATGAGGCGGAGTCGGACAGAGGCGAGAAGCCGGCTGGCGGCCGGCGGAATCGGACCAAAGCGATCCAGGAGTTCCTCCTCCAACGCGTCCAGCTCCGCCGTGCTCTGCAACCGCGAAATCCTGCGGTACAGGTTCATCTTCTGGTCGGCTCCCGCGATGTACTCGTCCGGCAGGTAGGCCTCCCCCTCGACGTTGACCTGGGTGGCGGCGGCGGTCGACTCATCCTCCTCACCTCTCATGCGACGAACCTGCCTCTCGAGCAGTCGCTGGTAGGTGTCGAACCCCACGGCCTGCGCGAATCCGGACTGGTTGGCGCCGAGCAGATTGCCGGCTCCTCTGAGCTGCAGGTCCTTCAGGGCGACGCGGTAGCCCGAGCCGAGCTCCGTGTGGTGTTCGAGGATCCGCAGCCTCTGCACGGCATCCGGGGTGACTCCTTCCGGAATCAGCAGGTAGCAGTAAGCCCTGTGGTGGGATCGTCCGACCCGGCCCCTGAGCTGATACAACTGCGCCAGGCCGAAACGGTCTGAACGGTGCACGATCATCGTGTTGGCCGTTGGAACATCCAGTCCGTTCTCGATGATCGAAGTCGAGACCAGGATGTCGACCTCGCGGTCCATGAGAGCGGCCATCGTGTCTTCCAGGTCCCGCTCGTTCATCCGCCCGTGCGCGACGGCGAGACGAGCTTCGGGAGCCAGTCTCCGTACCCGCTGAGCGAGGGCCTCGATCGTCTCGATTCGATCGTGGACGAAGAACACCTGGCCAGCCCGGTCCATCTCGCGGCGGATGGCGTCCTGAATGACCGAGTCGCTCCACGGGAGCACGTGGGTGATCACCGGCATCCGGTCCCGCGGTGCCGTCTCGATCAGGGACAGATCGCGCAGACCTCCGAGCGCCAGCTGCAGGGTACGTGGGATCGGAGTGGCGGTCAGGGTGAGCACGTCCACCGTTCGCTTGAGATCCTTGAGACGCTCCTTGTGCCGCACGCCGAAACGCTGCTCCTCGTCCACCACAAGCAGTCCCAGCTCCTTGAACTGCACGTCGGATGACAGCAGGCGGTGCGTGCCGATCGCCACGTCGATGCGACCTTCAACCAGGTCCAGGAGGGCCGCTTTCTGCTCGGCTGGAGTGCGCAGCCTGGAGAACGCCGCAACACGGACCGGAAAACCCGCCAGGCGTTCGGCGAACGTGTGCAGGTGCTGCTCCACCAGAATGGTCGTCGGGGCGAGCACGGCCACCTGCTTCCCATCCTGGATCGCCTTGAATGCGGCTCGGATCGCGACCTCCGTCTTGCCGTACCCGACGTCGCCGCAGACCAGGCGGTCCATGATCGTGGGCGCTTCCATGTCGCGTTTCACGTCGAGCCACGCGGATCGCTGGTCGGGGGTGTCCTCGTAGAGAAAGGAAGACTCCATCTCCCGTTGCCAGCGGGTATCCTCACTGAACGCAAATCCGTCGCTCACGCTGCGATGCGCGTACAGGTCCAGGAGTTCCGTGGCCATGGCCCGGATCGACTCTTCGGTGCGACTCCTGAGCTTCTTCCACTTCTTCCCGCCCAGCTTGTGCACCAGCGGCGGGCGCGCCGTGGGGTCAGGGTCGCCGACACCCGCCCACTTCTCGATGAGGTCGAGCCGATAGTGCGGGACCCGGAGGATCTCGCCCTCGGCATATTCGATCGTGAGCGTCTCGACGGTCTCCTCGCCTACCTGGACGCGCTCCAGGCCGGCGAATCGTCCCACCCCGTGATCCAGGTGGACCACGTAGTCCCCGGCCGTGAGCGAGGCGATGGACTCGAGAGGGGCGACCCCGTGCAGCCTCTGGTGTCGTCGAACGCGCCGCGACCTGGCGAAGATCTGGTGATCGGTCAGCACGAGAAGAGGGTCCGGCCCGGGGATCCGGAAGCCCCCGCTCAAACCGCCGATCGCAAGCTCAACCCGGGCGGCCAGCCTGGCCCCGGCCGCATCGGCCAGGATCTCCTGCAGGCGTTCGAGCTGCCCTGAGCTGTCACACAGAATCAGCGCCCGATCGCCCCGATCCACGGCTACCCTGAGCTCGTCCACGAGGAGCCCGATCCGTCTTTCGATGGGTGGGTGCGGATCGAGTCCCAGGTTGACCGTCGCGTCGCCCGCCGGCGAGTCGAGGTGTACGAGCGCGAGCCGGTCCATGTGCTCGAGGGCCGATCCCGGAGGCAGTACCAGGGCCTCGGCGGGAAGAGCCTCCTCGTTTCCCAGGTCGTCGCGTGCCTGGCGGATCTCCTCCCACAGCTGGGCCCCCCGCGGTTCAGCGCACGCGGCCCCCTCGAACAGCAGAAGCGTCCCCTCGGGCAGCAGTTCGAGCAGACTCCTGCGCTCGGCCGACGTGCCGGCTTCCTCGAACAGTTCGGGCGACAGCGCGACCGGGAGTACCGTCGCCTCCTCGAGCTTCACGGTGGATCGCTGGGATAGAAGGTCGAAGCGGCGCAGCGACTCGACCCGGTCGTCCCACAACTCGATTCGAAGGGGCTCGTCGGCGCCGAAAGGAAAAACATCGATGATGCCACCCCGCACGACGTAGTCTCCCAGCTCACGAACGCCCGTGGTGGCCTCGAACCCCATGGCGTCCAGCCGCTCCGCCAGCTCCGAGCGAGACAGCCCCTCTCCCACCCGGACCGTCAGGCCGAAGCCGCCCGCCGTACTGACGGGGCTGCGTTCCACGAGCCCCCTGGAGGTGGTCACCAGGATTCGGGCGTCGCCCTCCAGCAAAGCGGAGATGGCGTCGGCCCGGCGACTCGAGATCTCGACGTGGGGGTCGGCCTCCTCGTACGGCAGGGTCTCCCGCTGTGGCATGTACCGAGCGACGTGGGACGTTCCGAGAGTCTCGAGATCGGCGAAGAGCAGTTCCGCGTCACCGGGTGTGTCAGCGACGAGGACGACGTGTCTTTCGGACCCGCTGTTCAGCGTCGCCGCGAGGAGCGAAGGTCCGGCCCCGGGGAGCCCCTTGACCGAGATTCGTTCCCCGGGTGCGGGCCACCGCACGTCCGCGCGTTCGCGAAGCAGCGACTCGAAGCTCTCTCGGATCATGAGTGGCGGCCAGCCGCTGGGTTTCGACGTGGACGGGCGGTGCGCTCGCCGTGGGTGGCGAGCGCAGCCTCCAGGAGAACCAGCGCCAGGGCGATGGCCAGCAGGTAGGGCGAGACCAGCCGACCCCGGCGGCTGCCGTACATGGCTGCACGCCACTCCGTCTCCGTGCGTGCCTCCACGATGTCCGTCGAACCGAGGACCCGACCCAGGTCGGCGGTGGAGGCCGGCCGCAGGTCCGACTCGGCAGCGGGCACCGTGGCCGCCAGCAGGAGCGTCCCGCCGTCCGCCTTGTACACCGTATGTATCCCGGCTCGCAGCGGCACGTATGGACTGCCGCCATCGACCCGGATGCGGCTTCCGTCGGGCCCGGCGACAGAGTCGGCTCCAGCGGGAAGGGTCCAGGGTTGACCGGCGGAGACGGGAGCCGGCAGGCTCCCGCCCAGGCCCGCCCACCGGAACAGCACGGCCTCCAACAGCGGAAGCATCGCTGCCGTCACCGGCAGCTCCGTGGATTGCGGTACGAGCGGGGCGCCGATGAGGACGTAACGCTGGTCCGACGCCTGTCCCGCCACCAGCCAGGGCGATTCGTCCACGGTCGTCAGGAGAACCGTATCCGCCTCGACGCCGGTGTTCCGCAGGCGGTGACGCCCCCGCACCCGGATCGACTCGATTCCGGGCAAGTCGTGAGAGGGGGCGAGGGTAGTGCTCCCCGGGACATCCACGACGTCGACCTTCCACGGCACGCCGCGGCGAACGAGTCCGGCGTTGAATCGCGCCAGCAGCTCATCGTCCTCCGGGGGGGTGAGGATCAAGGCCACCCCTGGCGCCACCGGGAGGCCGGCGGGAGAGACTCCCTCCACGAACCACGCTGCGGCGTCGCCCGTGCTCTGCCCGAGACTCAGGCGCCCGGCTCCGTCGAGCGTCTCGAGGGCCCGGGCGACGTAGCTGTCCCCCGGGCCGATATGCGCAATGACCGGAGGCTCGAACGTCCGCAGAACGAAGTGCCGCCGGTCATCCGACCGGAGACCCGACGCCGGGATCTCAACGGATATGGCGTGTTCCCCGGCCCCGGGATCCGGAAGACGAAGAACGGCCGCACCGCCGGATTCGGCCCGTACGATCGAGACGGTCTGTCCTCTCAGTCTGAGCCGCACCTCGAGCGTGTCGGCAGCCAGGTCACTCGATGCCAGGACGACGAACACCGTCCCGTCACTACCCGGGCCCGGAGGGTCCGGGCGTACGTCGATGACGGCCGCGTTCGCCGAGCTTGCCTCGATCAATGACGCCACGAGCCTGATATCGCCGGGCAGGTCGAATGGAGGTCCGGGGATGGAGGAGGCCTGCAGGTCCGACATCAGCACCACTTCTCGCGGGCGGCCGGAGCCCGGCGGAAGCACACGGAGTGCCTCGTGCACCACTTCGCCGAGGTCCACCGTGGCATCGGTCGGCTCGACACGCGCGATCGCCTGGGAAGCGGCGCCTGCCGGGACCCCGGCGGCCAGGAGCGGCCCGACCGCCGGCAGGACCCAGAACCGATCGCCCGATCGCGCGGCCCGGAGCAGTTCCGAGGCGCGCGAGCGCTGACGGTCGAGAAGGGTGGCTTCCCCCGAGACCCGGTTCATGCTTCCCGTATTATCGATCAGAAGGAGAACATCCGTCGGTAGGTGATCCGCGACGTCTCCCCGGCCCACCAGCGGTGCGGCGGCGGCTGCCGCGAGTATCATCACCAGGGCCACGCGTGTGATCAGGAGAAGGCGGTCCCTGAGCTTGAGGGCCCGGGCGCTTCGGTCCCTGGCGCGCCGCAAGTAACGGATCGCCGGGAAAGCGAGCCTTCTCCTTGTGTCTCGGCGGAACAGGTGCAGCACGGCGGGTAGCGCCGCGAGGGCGGCCAGTCCCAGGGCCCAGGGGGCGAGGAAGCTCATCCCAGGCGGGACCTCTTCTCGAGGTATTCGCCGAGTACGGTGCCGAGCGGAGTGTCCGTGGTGAACAGGTGGTAGTCCGCTCCCATGCGGCGGCACTCCAGGCGCCAGGACCGGACGGCCTCGGCGACGGCCCGCCTGTACTCGGGACGCAGCCCGGCGGAGTCAGTCCTGATCTCGGCCGCGTCCTCCGGGTCGAAGAAGACGGCGTCGCCGGCCTGGGGAAGGTCTCGCTCGCCGGGGTCCATCAAGTGGAACACCAGCACTTCGTGCCCGCGGTGCCGAAGAAAGTGAAGGGCCCGCAGGGTCTCGTCAGGGTCCACCAGAAGGTCCGAGATCAGAACCACCAGGCCTCTGCGTCTCATACGCAGGGCCACTTCGCGGATCGCACCGCTGGCGTCCGTGGTCCCCGCTCCCCGCAGTCCGGCCAGCGAGCCGAGGAGCGTTCCGAGGTGGCGGCGCGTGCCGCGTGGCGGCACTCGCACTCGAATCTGATCGTCGAACGCCAGCAGGCCCACCGCGTCTCCCTGCCGCAGGAGCAGGTACGCCAGCGAGGCAGTGAGCAGACGGGCGTACTCCAGCTTCGAGACCAGGCGGCCGGGGGCCGAGGTCCAGTCCATGGACTGACTGGTGTCCACGGCGAGGTAGGCCCGCAGGTTCGTTTCCTCCTCGTACTGCTTGACGTAGTAGCGGTCGGAGCGGGCGTACATCCGCCAATCCATGTGCCGCACATCGTCGCCCGGCACGTACGGACGATTCTCGGCGAACTCGACCGAAAACCCACGGTGCGGCGATCTGTGCAGGCCGATGAGGAAGCCCTCCACGACCGAGCGGGCCACGAATTCGAGATTGCCGAGCAGCGCCAGATCAGCCGGATTGAGCCGATCCACGGACCGTCGGCCTGCCGTCGCACGACCTGTCGGAGTATTGTTGGCGGAACTTCTCGCATCCATTCCGACTACTCGGGTGTTGTCATGTAGAGTGATGACGCGGCCTGGTCAGACCCGGGGGCGTCCACTAAATGAACAGCCGCCGAGCTCGCCGCAAGCTTGGCCCACACGGTGGGCTGGACTGGATAGCACACCGGCCCTGCGGCGAAGTTCCGGCGCATTGTTGCGCCCGCCGGTTTCGCGTTGCCGGCGGCCTGAATGTCTAGAAAGGACAGTATTCGATGCTCACGAGTGACTTGAGGAAGACCCTGTCGGTCGCCATCACGGCGATGCTTGTGACGGTGTCCACGGCGTGTGGCCAGATGGCGGTGACGACGGACGAGGACGCGACGCGAGCCGCGGATCTCATCACGCAGGACAACCTCCGGCTGCAGCTGGGGGTCATCGCCCACGATTCCATGCGCGGCAGGGACACTCCGAGCCCGGAGTTGACGCAGACGGCCCACTACATCGCCGATCAGTTCCAGGACTTCGGGCTCGAGCCCGGCGCCGGGGATACCTACATCCAGACGTACCCCATGACGCGCATCAGTCCGGCCAGCGCCGATCGCCAGGTCCTGCAGATTTCGGGACCCACGGGCGAGGCTGATCTCGAATACGGAGTGGACTTCTTCGTTCAGGCCACGGGAGAGAGCGCGGAAGCGGACGGAGTCCTGGTGCTGGTGGAAGGCGCGGAAGACATGCCGAACGCCGCCAGCCAGATCGCCCTTCTGCGAGTCACGACGGCGAACATCCGACAGGTATTCGGTGGCCGGCTGCGGGACGCGATACGGGCTGCAAGCCCGGCCGGCCTGGTGGTGGTACTGGATCTTCCCGAGACACAGTTCGATCGCTTCCGGGGTTTTCTGGGCAGCGAGCGCGTGGTGTACGGCGACCTGGAGTCCGACGGTGTTCCGGTGGCATTCACCGCCCAGGAATCACTGCCGTCTGACCTGACCAGCCAGATCGTGGCTGGCAGCCTGGAGGACGGTTGGACCGCGCGCGTGGCGACGCGAGCGGCGGTCGAGGTCGAGGAAGCGCCGAATACGATCGGTGTTCTGCGGGGGTCCGATCCCGAGCTCCGCGATGAGTATGTCCTGATCACGGCCCACATGGACCACGTGGGCGTAGGCCGGGCCGTGGACGGAGACTCGATCTACAATGGGGCCGACGACGACGGATCCGGGACCGTTACGGTCGTGGAGATCGCACGTGCGTTCGCGAGCCTGGAGAAGGCCCCCCGCAGGTCGATCATCTTCATGACGGTCAGCGGCGAGGAAAAGGGTCTCCTGGGTTCGCGGTACTACGCGGAGAACCCGACCTTCCCACTCGAGAACACGGTCGCCAACATCAATCTGGACATGGTGGGGCGGAACTGGTCGGACACGATCGTTGCGATCGGCAAGGAAGAGTCGACTCTCGGCCCCCAGGTCGAGCGCATCTCCAGCGAGCATCCCGAGCTGGACATGGCGGTCATCGACGACATCTGGCCGGAGGAGAGCTTCTACTCGCGCTCCGATCACTACAACTTCGCGCAGCGCGGGGTGCCGATCCTGTTCTTCTTCAACGGGACGCACGACCAGTACCATCAGCCGTCCGACCATGTGGATCTCATCGACTACGACAAGATGGCGCGCATCGGGCAGCTGGTGTTCTACCTGAGCCTGGAGGTCGCGAACCAGGAAGAGCGTCCTGCCTGGGACCCCGAAGCCTACGAACGGGTGGTCCAGACACCGCGGACCTGACGCCAGTAAGTTGAACCCCCCCTCCGTGGGGAATAGATTCAGTATATGACCGGGCGCGCCGGCAAGGTGTCGGCGGCGTCCGGATCCTTACACTGCATGGGACGGTCATATGACAGAGAACAGCGACACCCCCGTGGTGATCGTCGAACGGCGAAGCTCGGGCTTGGGTGCCTTCCTTGGAGGGACCATTCTCGGCGCGGTAGTCGCCCTCCTGTACGCCCCGAAGTCGGGCGAGGAGACGCAGGCGGAAATCCGTGACCGGGTCAAGCGGTTGCGTGACGAAGCCGAGGACCGTCTGCACCTGATGCGCGATGACGTCGAAGGCCGCTACAGGCGGGTGCGAGATGACGTCGAGGACCGGGTGGTCAAGGTCCGGGGAGACCTCACCGAACGCGTGGATACGGCTCGCGAGGACCTTCGGAGTCGGAAGGTCCAGGCCGAGGAGGCTGTGAAGGTGGGCCGAAGTACGGCGCGCAAGGCCCGCGAGGACCTCGAAAGGCGCGTGGCCGAGAGCAAGGAGGAGTACAAGCAGCGCGTGGCCGAACTCGCGGATGATGCGGAGGAAGAACTCGCCGAAACCGTCGAGGTCGCCGAAGAGCCGGCGGCCGACTGAGGAGCGGTCACGCATTGCAGCGGTTCCGGGCGGCGGCCGACAGTTCGTGACGTCGCGCCCCCCCATTCCGGATAGTGCGCCGGGCCGCAGGTCTCAGTCCGGCGCACGTCATGTCCCCGGCTTCGGCCGTGGCCTGCGCGGCGCCTGGGAATACGTTCGCGAAGTCTACGATCAGTCCGCGACGGACAACATCTTCTTTCTCGCCGGGGGCCTCACTTTCAGCCTGCTCCTGGCGGCCATCCCGTTCCTGATCCTGATCCTCTCGCTGGCGGGCATCGCGCTGGCACCCCGCATCGCCGCACCCGAGGACGCCGTCATGGAGTGGCTCGGAACGCTCATGCCGGTGAACCCGGCCACCGAGGCACAACTGCGCGAGCAGCTCGCGGACATCGTTGAATCCTCACGGTCCGTGGGGATCATCAGCGGGGTACTTTTCGTCTGGTTCTCGACCCGTCTCTTCGGTTCACTCCGAACCGTGCTCGAGGCCGTGTTCGACCTGCGAGAGGGACCCGGAATCATCAAGGGCAAGATCCTCGATGTGAAGATGGTGGTGATCGCCAGCATCCTGCTGACCGCCAACATCGGGATCACGACCACCATGACGGCCGTGGGCCGGGAGATCATCGAGCAGCTCGGCTTGCCCACCGCTCAGGCCCTTCAGGCCCTGGGTTACGGAACGGCGTACGGGGCCATCTTCCTGATGTTCCTGCTGATCTACAAGTTCGTGCCCGCGACGCGGCTGAGCTGGCGAATCGCGACCGTGGCCGCCGTGTTTTCGGCTGTCGGATTCGAGTCGCTGAAGACCGCCCTGCGCTGGTATCTGGCGGAAGTGGCTGATTTCAGCCAGGTGTTCTTCGCCTTCGCGACGCTGATCGTGCTCGTCGTGTCGCTTTACTACGCGGCCGTGATCTTCGTTCTCGGCGGTGAAGTCGCGAAGGTCTACGGGCAGCGCAGCGTCATGCGTCGTCAGCGCGTGATGTTCGACCAGGTCTGACCCGGCCCGGTTCGACGGTAGCGCCTGCCGCCTGCCTCACCTAGATTTCCGCCGTCTCGTCCAACCGCCGTGCGGCTCGGGAGGTCAGGTGGCACGATCGGCCGGCGGCCGAAAATCCGTCCTGCGGAACAGAAAGGCCCGTCACGAGTTCGAGATTCTCGAAGAACTCGAGGTGGGTCTCGTGCTGGAAGGGGCTGAGGTGAAGTCGCTTCGAGCGGGCAGGGCGAGCTTCAACGACGCGTATGCGGCTGTGGAGGGGGGCGAGCTCTGGCTCCATAACCTCCATATCAGCCCGTACGAGTCGGCGCATATCGATCTTCCCGATCCTCTTCGTCGCAGGAAGCTCCTGGTGCACCGTCGTGAGCTCCAACGGTTGACCGTGAAGACGGCCGAACGGGGCTTCACTCTGGTACCCCTGGACCTGCATTTCACGCGTGGCCGGGCCAAGGTGTCGCTGGGCCTGGCACGGGGGAAGAAGCTGCACGACAAGCGAGAGAGCCTGAAACGTGACGTCATGCGGCGGGAGGTCGAACGTGCACTCCATGGTGGTCGAGATCGAGAATGAGAGGACTCCGGTGAGGCGGGCGCTGGGTCTGGCGGGGTGGCTGCTGCTGGCCGCCGCGGTACCAGCGGTCGGGCAGCCTGCCGTCGGTGAGATCGAGGTGGCCGGGGTGGCCTATTCCGTGGAGTTGGGGCGCCACAACGGGTACGAGGCGATACCCTGGAGGCAGGTCCCCGAGTCCGTCGTGTCGGGCTCGTTCCAGCGAGATGGAGCGGCGACCGGCCAGGTGGCGGGGGTCTCATTGGAACTGCGTTCCGGATCCCCGTTCGGGCGGTACGGCGATTCCGTATTTCAGCTCACCAACCCTCCCTATCGGCTACAGGGCGAGGTATGGGTCCCCTTGGAGCTGTTCGCGGAATGGCTGCCACGGGTCCAATCGACATCGGCCGCGGTCGCACCTGCCGCGACCACCGCGGAGGGAGCCCGGCCCATTCCGGCCGCGGCCGTCGTCGCGGATGACCGCCCGACGCCCGGATCCCGTCGTCCGGGGCCGTGGCGCGTGGTGATCGACGCGGGTCATGGGGGAGTGGATCCCGGTACGATCAGTCCGCGTAACGGTACGAAAGAGAAGGACATCACACTCGCTGTGGCGAAGAAGCTGGCTGCGGAACTCGAGCGCAGGGGAGGGATCGAACCTCTCCTCACGCGGGATCGCGACGTGTTCGTCGAAGTGATGGAGCGACCCAGCCTGGCCGTGGAGTGGGAGGCCGACCTGTTCATCTCGATCCACGTCGACGCCCAACCGGGCGGACGTTCGTCGGCGCGCGGCTTCACCACGTACCACCTGGGGCAGGCTCGTACGGACGACGCGCTCGCGGTCGCCCGGCGAGAGAACGCCGTCATCGAGCTGGAGGAGGGAGCCGAGCCTCCGAACCTCCAGCAGCTCGAGATCATCCTGGCCACGGTGGACCGCGACGCGTACCGGCGGGAGTCACGCCTGCTCGCCGGCCACATTCAGAACGGCCTGCGGGGCGCCGTGGACAGCCAGGACAGGGGAGCCAGGCAGGGCCCTTACTACGTGCTGATGACCCCCGGACTGCTTCCCGCCGTGCTCGTCGAACTGGGGTACATCACGAACCGCGCCGACGAGGCGCAGTTGAGGGACGCGGAGAGACAGGACCGGATCGCCAGGGCGCTCGCCGACACGATCGAGAACTTCCTCGATGACACGGGGCGGCGGATCGCGGCCACGGAGGGACGCGGTTGAGAACGGCCCTCCTGCTCGCTTTCACGGTGGTCGGTGGCTGTGTGTACTTCAACGCGATGTACGACGCCAACCGCGAGTACGATGCGGCGCTCGAGTCTCTCCAGGAGCAGTCCGAGGTTTCGGCGCGGGTGCAGTTCGACAGTGTCATCGCCAAGACCGCCCGTGTCATAGAGGACCATCCCGGGAGCAAGTACGCGGACGATGCGGCGATACTGAAGACCCGCGCCGAGCTCTACAGCAAGATGTGGGAGTCGGCCGTCGAAACCTCCATCCAGGCGGAGGCGTTTGCCGGGAGCGCCCGGAACCGGGCCGTCGCCGTCGGACTCAGGGGCGTGGCACGGCAGGAACTCGGCTCATACAGAGAAGCGGATTCTCTGCTGAGTCTTGGATTGTCGGAGGACATCGCCGCGGACGACGAAGCTCTGTTCCTGTTCCAGAGGGGGCTGGCACGGCAGGAACTCGGCCTCTCCGATCAGGCGGCCCTGGACCTCGAGGCAGCCGCGAACTCCCTGGACCTTTCCTTCGAGGGGAGTCTCTCGCTCACGATCGCTCTGCGAGACATAGGCGAGTACGGCCGCTCGGCTGAGGTGGCAGCCCGCCTCCTGGAGACCGCGAATCCGAATCCGCAGGACCCCCTGTACCTGCACGTGGATTCGCTCAGTGTGCTGGCTCCGTCCACCGTCGATTCGATGGTGGCCGTTCTGATCACGGCGGCAGTCGTGCAGTCCACGCGGATGGCGGCCTACTACCTCGTTTCAGGCCGTGCGAAGCTGGGCCAGGGCCTGGAGCAGGAGGCACTCATCGCCTTCGATGCGGCGGTCGAGGAGGCGACGAGCAGCCAGGCCGCGGCCGATGCGGCCTACTATGCCAACGAGCTGCGGCTGCGAGACGCCACGCGGCCCGAGGACGTGACGGCACTGCTGGGCAGCTATCCAGTGGCCCGCCGAGCCAGCAAGCGCGAGATGCGCGAGCGCGCCAATCGATGGGAGAGCGCTTCCGCGGAGTTCGAGGGATTGATCGCCGCGTACGAGGGTCGGGGAACGTCGGCGGCGGAGGCGATCCTCCGGGCGGCCGAGCTGGCACAGATCGATCTTCAGGCGCTTGCGCTGGCGCGAGGAGGATACCTGCTCTATCTGGACCTCGTACCCGATTCGAGGTGGGCCGCCAAAGCGATCTACGGAGCGCTCAGCGTGTCCGATCATCGGCCGGATCCAGCCTGGGTGAATGACCGCGGCCCGGCCACGGATGATGAGTTGAGGACCCGTCTGGCGAATCTCCCCGCCGACGACCCGTACCGGCTGGCCCTCTACCCGGCGGAGGACCGCGGGGTGATGGCCGACTCGATGTATGTCCTGGCCGAGGCGGACCTCAGGCGACGGCTCACGGAGATCCGGATGCTGTTCGATCCCACCGCGGCGGATACCGTCCCGGAGGAGGACGAAGCTCCGGTCGCGTCGGACGAGGACGAGGTGATCAACTGATGCCCCCTCCGGTACGAGCGTGGGGCCGGGTACTCGAGCGCCGGAAGGCGGCCGCTGACACGTTCTGGATCGAAGTGGACTGTCCATCGATCGCGGAGCACGCGAGGCCCGGTCAATTCGTGATGTTGGGGACGGGACTGAGCGATGTTGCGGCTCCATTTCTCCCCCGGCCGTTCAGCATTGGCGCCCGTGAGGCTGACGGACGACTTGGCTTTCTGCTGCGGGTCTTCGGTGCGGGCACCCGACATCTGTCGGCCGTAGGTCCGGGGGACGACCTCCTCATGCTGGGGCCCCTGGGCCGGCCCTTCTCGCTTCCGGCGGATCGATCGATCGTATGCCTGGCCGGCGGCGTCGGATTGGCGCCGTTCCTGTTCGTCGGCGCGGAGGCGAAACGCGAGGTTCGTGAGGTACGCATCGTCTACGGAGAGCGCACCGGAGACAGGGTGTTTGATCCGGAACTGATACGCCGGATCACCGGAGTGGAGCCTGATCTCAGGACGGAAGACGGATCCCTCGGACGGCGTGGTCTCGTCATCGACGACCTCGACCTGGACGATCGGCCGCAGCTGCTGGCGTGCGGACCGGATCCCATGCTGCGGGCCTGCAACGATCTGGCTTTGCGACACGACCTTCCGTTGCAGGTTTCGGTCGAGGAGCACATGGGCTGCGGGGTCGGCACGTGCCAGGGATGTGTCGTCCTGTCGGCCGAGGGGGAGTGGATCAAGTCCTGTACCGAAGGACCCGTGTTCGACGCCCGGGAACTCGCATGGCGGACCTGAGCCAGGGGCTCCTCGGAGCGACCTTCCAGACCCCGGTTCTCCTGGCATCCGGCACGTGCGGCTATGGTGAAGAGTACGCGAGTCTGATCCCGCTGGACGAGATCGGCGGCCTGGTGACGAAGGCCGTGAGCCTCGAGCCCCGGCCGGGGAATCCTCCGCACCGGGTCGCGGAGACGCCGGGCGGAATGATCAACGCCATCGGGCTCCAGAACGTGGGACTCGACCGATTCCGCAGTGAGAAACTTCCGTGGCTCAGGGAGAACCTGCGGTCCGCGCGCGTGCTGATCAACGTGGTGGGGCACTCGGCCGAGGATTACGAGGCCGTGGTATCCGGCCTCGATTCCGACGACGGCTTCCTCGGATACGAGATCAACGTGTCGTGTCCGAACGTGAAGGACGGGACCCTCTTCGGCACCGACGAGCAGGCACTTTCCGAACTGGTGAAAGATCTCCGCGCCCTCACCGACCGACCGCTCGTCGTGAAGCTCACGCCGAACGTGCCGGACATCGGAGTCTACGCGAGGATATGCGAAGAAGCGGGTGCCGACGGGCTGAGCGCAATAAACACGTTCCCCGGGATGTTGATCGACGTGGAGGGTCGTCGCCCGGTGATCGGCAATGTCAGTGGCGGTGTCAGCGGACCCGCGATCCTTCCGATGGGCGTCTACCTGACCTGGCGAGCTGCCGCCGCGGTTTCGATCCCGGTCATCGGGATCGGGGGCATTCGTTCCGGCAGTGACGCCCTGCAGTACATCCTGGCCGGGGCCTCCCTCGTACAGGTCGGTACGGCCCTGTTCGTGGACCCGTCGGCTCCGGTGCAGGTGCAGGCGGGAATCGCGGAGTACATGGAGCGCCACGACGTTGCGCGAGTAGCCGATCTCGTCGGCGCTCTCACGATCCCTGAGCGGGAGTGATGCGGATGGAGAGTCCTCGATGAATGGGGCGGCGGAAGCGGTGACCGTTCCCGAGGTGATCGTGGCGCTGGACTATCCCGATCCGGATTCGGCGTTCGAGCTGGTGGAGCGTCTCCCGGAGAGTACCTGGTACAAGGTGGGCCTCGAGCTGTTCACGCGAAGCGGTCCGCCTGTCGTTCGCCGGCTCGTCGACGAGGGCCGACACGTCTTCCTGGACCTGAAGCTCCACGATATTCCCAATACGGTGGCCGGGGCGACGCGCGCTGCGGCTGCAATGGGAGTTCGCTTGTTGACCCTGCACGCGTCGGGTGGAGAAGCGATGCTTCGCGCCGCTGCCGCTGCCGTTCGAGAGGAGAACCAGAGATCCGGAGGAGACACGAGGCTCCTCGCGATCACGGTTCTGACGTCCCTGGATGACGCCTCGCTCTCGTCGGTCATGGGAGAAGGGTCGGGCGTCGAGCAGGCGGTAGGTCGCCTCGCGGGACTGGCCCGCGAAAGCGGAGTCCACGGCGTGGTCTCCTCTGTGGGTGAGTGCAGGGCCGTGAAACTGGCATGCGGCCCGGACTTTCTGGTAGTCACACCTGGAATCCGTCTCTCCGGCGAGGGAGCCCAGGATCAGAAGCGGGTGGCCACGCCAGCAGTGGCGAAGTCCGCGGGGGCCGACTTCCTGGTCGTGGGACGGTCGATCACCCGGGCCGAGGATCCAGCGGCCGTACTCGAGCGCATCCGCGCCGAAGTGGGCTGAGGCGTAGCGAAACCAGACGCACCCGGTCCCCGTAGTGCAACCCGGGGCCGCGACGCGTGCGGCGTCCGGTCAACCAGGAAATAGGAGTCGCTCACGATGCTGGAGTTCATTCTGCATCTCGTCGTCTCGGCCCTGCTGCTCTTAGTGGTCGCGAAGATCGTGGATGGCGTGGAAGTCGACGGGTTCGTCGCGGCCGTGTTCGCAGCGGCGGTGCTGGGCCTCGCAAACGCGTTTCTCGCTCCGATCGTGGCCTTCATGGCCCTTCCGGTCAACATCCTGACGTTCGGACTGCTGTGGTGGCTGATCCGGTGGGTGATCAACGCCCTGATGATGTGGCTGACGTCGGCCGTCGTGACCGGTTTCAAGGTCGCGAACTTCAGCGCCGCCTTCTGGGGAGCCGCGGTGCTGACGATCGGGAACATCCTGGTCAGCTTGATCTTCTAGCAGGCTGACGGCGAATCAGGCAGCGGTCGAAGCGAGCCGGCCGGCGAGGTCGGCTCGCGCCTGCCGCGCAGGCGACTGCACCCGGAGTCGCGTGTAGAATCCGGCTCGCCCCAGTCCCTCGCCCACGATCGCTGCGAGGATCGTCCACGCCGGCAGCGGGGCACCCGATCCGATCCATATCGCGGCCGGCAGTACCAGTCCGAGCACGAGGCGCGAGCACGCCAGCCACAGCGGCCACCGTCCCATGTCCCTCGCCTGACGCCACGGGGCATTTCGAATTTCGGATCCCAGCTTGATGCACCCCACCGGGCCGGCGAGCCAGGCGTTCGCCAACAGCAGTCCGGCCAGGTAGAGGCCGGTGAGGAGGGTGCCTCCGCCGTCCAGGAGCGGATGGAGGCCGCGGTAGACCGGTCGGTACACCTGGTCCGCCGACACCAGGGTCAACAGACCGACGGCCATCACCCCGACCGCCAGAGCCGGCTGTGTCGATGGTCCGATCGCCAGTACCGCCGTTCCCGCCGCCGCGAACGACCCGAATCCGACCACCTCCCGGCTGAGCCACGATCGACGGAGGTTGAGACCGGCTCTCCAGGCCCTGGCGGGCCGGCCGAGGTGAGACAGGCTGAACCCGGCCGCCCCCGCGGCGGCTGCGGCGAAAAGCAGGGGTGGAACGGAAAGCGCGCCTTCCGCTGCTGCCGCAAAGGCGGCGAAGAGCAGCGCGACGAGAAACGTGAACGCGGCCAGCGACCACTCCGAGCCGAGCGTGATCCCGGGAGATGGAGGGGGCAGCGGGGCAACCATCTGCGACCCGTCACCTCCGGTCACACCCGCTTCCTGGTACAGCGAGCGGCGCACGGGCTCGATTCGTATGGACGGTCCCAGGTCGGTCTGGGGAAAGCCCTGTACAGCCGCGGTCATCTCGGAGACCGGCAGCTCCTGAAAGTCCAGCGCACCGGTCGGACACAGGGTGGCGCAAGCCGGTTTCAGGCCCTGGTGCAGGCGATGCGAGCAGAACGTGCACTTGCCCATCACGCCGTGCTCTTCTTCGAACCTGGGGGCCCCGTAGGGGCAGGCCCACGAACAGTAGCGGCACCCGATGCAGCGGTTCGGGTCGAGGAGAATCGCCCCGCTCGATCCATCCCTCTCGTAGGCCAGCGCCGGGCACGAATACATGCAAGCCGGCTCCGCACAGTGGTTGCAGGCCAGTGACAGGTGGAAGCTGGGGACTCCGGCTACAGCGGTGTCGTTGAACGTCACCACCTCTCGCCAGCTCCGATCGGTTCCGAGGTCGTTCTCGATCGAGCAAGCGAGCTCGCATGCCTGGCAGCCCGTGCAGCGATTCGGATCGAACACGAAGGCTGACGGCATGTCAGGCGGTCTCTACTTCGACCAGTGTGTCGTGGAAGGCCGCCCCGTGTCCCATGTCCGTCTCCCGCCCGGGAGAGCAGAAATTCACCGTCCCGCCTTCCTGGATCCACCATCCGTTGGTGACGCTCACGCACCCCTGCTTGAGGGAGGAGTCCAGGCGGGCGGGGAGCCGGAACTCCCCTCTCCGATTGAACACCCGGACCGGCGTGCCGTCATCGATACGACGATCCGCGGCGTCGGCCGGGTGCACGTGGACGGCGGGACCGGGATCGACGCGCCGAATCATCCGCAGGTTTCCAAACTGGGAGTGGATTCGGTTCTTGGTGTTCGGGGTCATCAGGTACAGGGGGAACTCCGGGGAGCCCTCCACGCTGCGGACGGACTCCTCGGGCTCACGGTAGCGAGGCAGACGGTCCACGCTCCAGCGCTCGGCGGCTTCGTCGGAGACGAGTTCGATCCGCCCGGACGGTGTGGGGAAGCGTCCGCCCGCGAAGGCGATCTCCTCGTGTCCGGGAGGAAGAACCGGGCCTTCCTTCAGCCGCTCGAGGCTGAGCCCGTCGAACGGAGCCAACCTGGCTTCGAGAAACGACTCGACCTCGGCGTCGGACGGTCCGGGAATCCTGCCGTCGAGCTCGACGGGGTCGATTCCGAGCCTGGATGCCAGCAGACGATACACCTCAGTTTCCGGTTTCACCTGACCGGGAGGGTCAATAAGCTTCTGCCGTAGCTGTACATACGGGTGCCAGTACGCCCCGATGACGTCCGTCTGCTCGAACATCGACTTGGCCGGGAGAACCAGGTCGGCCTCGCGGGCCGTGTCCGTGAGGAACTGGTCCACCACGACGCGGAAGTCGAGTGATCGGAAGGCGGCCAGCACCACGTTCGTGTCCGGGTTCTGCGTAACCGGATTGCCGCGCTCCACCCAGGCCATTCGGAGCGGAGGATCCGTCTGGTCGAGCATGTCCCGTCCGAGACGGGCGGTGGACACCGAGACACGCACGACTCCATCGGGACGGTCCGGGGGATAGCAGGCCAGCGGGTCACGGACGTCGTCGAAGATGTGACTCTGGAGGTTCGCGTACACCCA
>JBATJK010000027.1:0-12611 GCA_049668445.1 Gemmatimonadota bacterium | reverse complement strand
CGGGACGTCACGCCGATTCCGCACAACGGATGCCGTCCGCCCAAGAAGCGTCGGGTTTGAGGCGGGCAGTCGGGAACACGAAGGCGACAGGTTAAGGAAGCCAGATGGCACGTTATACGGGTCCGGTCTGCAGGCTCTGCCGGAGGGAAAACGAGAAGCTGTTTCTGAAGGGCAAGCGCTGCTTCACGGAGAAGTGCGCCCTCGAGCGTAAGGCGTATCCGCCGGGCCAGCATGGCACCGGAAGGCGGCGCAGGCGTTCGTCCGAGTACGCTACCCAGCTGCGTGAGAAGCAGAAGGTCAAGCGCATTTACGGGGTCGGCGAGAAGCAGTTCCGCACGCTGTTCACGAAGGCGGCCCGGGTGAAGGGACTCACGGGCGAAAACCTGTTGATCTCGCTCGAGGCACGTCTTGACAACATCGTCTACCGGCTAGGGTTCGCGCCCTCCCGCAAGGCGGCACGGCAGCTCGTAAGGCATCGCCACGTTCGCGTGGATGGTGCCGCTGTGGATATCCCGAGCTTCCAGGTGTCTCCGGGACAGGAGATCTCGATCGCTCCGGCCGCGCAGGACACGCCGGTGGTGCGTGAGGCGATGGAGGACAAAAAGGGTAAGGATCAGCTCAGCTGGCTGGGTGTCGATTACGACAACTACACGGGCCGCATGCTCGAACAGCCAAGCCGAGCGGATATCCCGCTCGCCGTTCAGGAGCAGATGATCGTCGAGCTGTACAGCAAGTAATAGAGGCGAAACGCACATGTCAGCAGGGCTAGATCTTACAGGACTCGTGCTGCCGAACACCGTTGAGGAGCAGAGCAGGTCCGACGACGGCCGTCGAGCGGAATACGTACTGCAGCCGCTGGAGAGAGGCTTCGGCCATACGGTCGGAAACTCGATTCGTCGGGTGTTGCTATCGTCGCTTCCGGGCTGCGCCATCTGGGCGTTCCGGGCAGATGGCGTTCAGCACGAGCACCAGACGATTCCGGGCGTGGTGGAGGACATCCACCAGGTGATCCAGAAGCTCAAGAAGCTCGTCATCGTGCTCGATCCGGGTGTCGATGAGGCGAAGCTGGAGCTTGCAGTGTCGAAGGCGGGACTGGTCACGGCCGCGATGATCGGAAGCGTCTCGGGCGTGACCGTCGTGAACGCCGAAGAGCCGCTGTTTACGCTCCAGGACGATCTTCCGGAAGGCCGTCCGCTCAACCTGGACTTCTGGGTAAACCGGGGTCGCGGGTTCGTGGTGGCAGAGCAGCACGAGCGCCCGGAGGATGCGCCGGTCGACCTGATTCGAATCGACTCGGTCTACAATCCGGTCGTGCGGGCCAATTTCCAGGTCCTCGAGACGCGGGTGGGCCAGCGGACGGACTTCGATCGCCTTACGATCCAGGTCGAGACGAATGGCTCGCTGAACCCGGGTGACGCGGTTGCCTACGCTGCCGAGATTGCCAGGCTGCATCTGCAGTATCTGACGGGCTTCGGATCGGGGAACGGTAGTTCGGCGCCCGAGGCGGGCGGCCGGGCCGGACGCACGGCGGTAGACGGCGGGATGACGGCTCTCCTGGAGTCGCCGTTGGAGGCGTTTGACGGCATCTCGATCCGTTCCAGGAACAACCTGGACAAGGCAGACATTCACACGCTACTGGACATCGTCGTCAGGTCGCGCGACGATATACTTGCCGTACCGTCGTTCGGCGAGAAGTCGCTGGGAGAGATTGCCGAGGTCCTGGCGCTCAACGGTCTCCGGTTCGGGATGGCCATCGAGCGTGACGACGTGGGCGATCTGTGGATCGTTGAGGAGGCGGAGCTTTCGACCGCTGGAGGTGAGGGCGGAGATGAGGCATAGGAATAAGGGGCGGTCGCTAAGCCGCACCTCGAGTCACCGCACTGCGACGCTCAGGAACATGGCCACGAGCCTGATCCAGCACGAGCGCATTCGCACGACGGAGGCGAAGGCGCGTGAACTCCGCCCCTTCGTCGAGAAGCTGATTACGCTCGGAGGCACGGACGATGTTCACAGCCGGCGCCGGGCGCGTAGACACATCGCGGACCGGGCGGCGCTCCACAAGTTGTTTGACGAGGTGGGGCCCCGCTTCCGGGAGCGGCCGGGTGGATACACCCGGATCGTGAAGCTCGGAGCTCGCAAGGGTGATGGAGCCGAAATGGCCATCATCGAGCTGACCGAGAAGGGGAACTAGAGCCGACCTCAGGTCGGGAAAGGCAGGCACCGATGCTTCGCGGGGCTTCGACGATACTGATGGTCGTCGCAGTGCTGGCCGTCGTCGGTTTCATGTGGTGGCTGGACCGGAAGGCGGGCTCGCTGGACACCGAGGTGGCACCGGTACTCGAGGAAGTGACGGAGTCCGTGCCGGTTGATCTCAACTCCGCGGTTCTCGCGTCCGATCCTGCGTCGGTGGTCGGCGAAACGGGATACCTGCGATCGATCGCGGTGGCCCAACGGCTGGGACGGGGGGCGTTCACCCTGCAGCTGGACGGCGACATGACGTACCCGGTACTGCTTTCGTCCGACCTGATTCAGATGGATACGCAGGTGTATGGCGGTGACATGGTGACCCTGTACGGCCACGTGTTCACGCTCAACGATTCGATACGATCGGTGTGGGTGAACCAGGAAGCCGTAGACCAGGAAAACTCGAGCGCGATTCCGACGAGCCCGAGCTTTTTCATGGCGGACTCGCTCTCGTTCAACTGATGTGTACTTGAGATGGCAAACTTCTGTTACGTATGTAATAAAGGGCCGGCTACCGGCAATACCGTGAGCAACGCGAACAACAAGCGGAAGCGGCGCTTCATGCCGAATCTGCAGCGCGTGCGTGTCCTGGAGGACGGGCACGCGGTTCGTGTTCGGGTCTGTACCCGTTGCCTGAAGGCGGGCAAGATCCGCAAGGCACCCTGAGGCTCCGGCGCGAGTCGACTTCCCTTCCATCGCGTCGAGCTGAGACGACCCGAGAAGGCTCCGCCAGACGGTGGAGCCTTCTTGTTGTGTCGGACCCCCGGTTTGCCGGGCGCCGGCCGGCACGAGGTCGGGGGTCAGATCACGGCCGATGCCGCCCCACCGGAGCGTGGCACGGATGAAAGCACTGGTCACCGGAGCCGACGGTTTTGTCGGGCAACACCTCATTGCTGAGCTGCTGGAGCACGGCTTCAGCGTGGCCGCCTCCGCCCTGGATCTGCCTCCTGGCCGATCGACCCTGACCCCCCAACAGATTACGTCCGTCGATTGGAAAGCGGCCGACGTAAGGGATCGTGACGCTCTCGTGCGCCTCGTGGCCGCCGCCATGCCGGATCGGATCTATCACCTGGCGGGTTTCGCATCCGGCGCCCTGGCGCGTGAATTCGCATCCGATGCGGTTCACATCAACGTGGGGGGCACGGTTAACCTGTGTGAGGCGGTGGTCTCGGTCCGCGAGGCCGAACCGGAGTTCGACCCGAGGATCCTTGTCATGGGGTCGTGCGATGCCTACGGCGACGCGGCCCGGGACGCCGTACCGCTGTCCGAGGATATGTCACTCAGGCCTGTGTCGGCCTACGGGCTGTCGAAGGCCGGCCAGGAGCTCGCCGCGCATACGTATAGACGCGCGCACGGGCTTCGAATGCTGGTCGCGCGCGGATTCAATCTCGTCGGCCCGGGCCAGGAGCCACCCTTTGTGGTGCCCGAGTTCGCCATGCAGGTTGCCCGGATCGCACTCGGTGAGGTCGAGCCCCCCGTCATGGTCGGGAACCTGGACGTGGAGCGAGACTTCACGGACGTTCGCGACGGCGTCCGCGCCCTGCGCCTCCTCATGGAACTGGACACTCCGGGGGCGGCCTACAACGTCGCGTCGGGACATACGATCCGGATCGGAACGATTCTCGACTGGATTGTAGACGAGGCGGGCATAGAGGTAGAGATTGAGGTGGTCCCCAGCCGGGTGCGCCGGGAGGAACTGGCGGTGCTGGCCGGGGACAACAAGCGCATACGGGAGGATACGGGCTGGGTGCCCCTGCGTGATGTGGAGGCATCGGTTCGCGAGACGTACCGCTGGTTGAGAAGTCGGTTCGAAAGAACCGAACAAACGAACATAGTGGTCTGAGTGAGGGGAAAATGAACGTCACAGTCGTTGGAAGCGGATACGTGGGTCTTGTCGTCGGAGCTTGCCTGGCCGAGACAGGAAACCAGGTCGTGTGTGCCGATATCGATGAGCGCAAGATCGGACTGCTCAACGACGGGCAGAGCCCGATCTACGAGCCGGGTCTGGATCGCCTGCTGCAGCGCAACCTGGCGGAAGGTCGGATGCGATTCACGACTGACGTGGCCGAGGCCGTGCGCAGCGGACGCGTCGTGTTCATCGCGGTGGGAACGCCCCCCGACGAGGACGGCTCGGCCGACCTGCAGCACGTGCTGGCCGTCGCGCGGGTCGTGGGAGAGAACCTGGTCGATGAGAAGGTCGTGATCACGAAGAGTACCGTTCCCGTGGGCACGGCGACCAAGGTACGCGCCGAGATCGAGAAGTACACGGACGACAAGTTCCATGTCTGCTCGAATCCGGAGTTTCTCAAGGAGGGAGCTGCGATCGACGACTTCATGCGCCCCGATCGGGTGGTGTGTGGGATCGAGTCAGAGGAGGCGCGGCCCATCCTGGAGGAACTGTATGAGCCGTTCGTCCGAAGCGGCAATCCGCTGATCTTCATGGACATCGCTTCGGCGGAGCTCACCAAGTACGCCGCCAACGCCATGCTGGCCACACGCATCAGCTTCATGAACCAGATTGCCGCGCTGTGTGAGGCCGCCGGTGCCGACGTCACCATGATTCGACGAGGAGCCGGGTCGGACCCGCGGATCGGGGCCTCCTTCCTTTATGCCGGTGCGGGTTACGGAGGTAGCTGTTTCCCGAAGGACGTGCGGGCGCTCATTCAGACGGGCGAGGAGATGGGTGTCGATCTGTCGATCCTCAAGGAAGTGCACGAGACGAACGAGCGGCAGAAGAAGGTGCTGGGCCAGAAGATCCGGGGCCGGTTCGGTGACGATCTGGCGGGTCTCAAATTCGCGATCTGGGGATTGGCGTTCAAGCCAGAGACGGACGACATGCGCGAAGCCGCCTCCGTCGCGCTGATCGAGGAGCTTCTGGCAGGCGGGGCGACGGTCACGGCACACGACCCGGTAGCCGAGGAAGTGGCTCGCGAGTGGTATCTCGGCGATCGGATCGAGTATGCGCCGGACGAGTACGCTGCCCTGTCGGGGGCGGCTGCACTCGTTGTGGTCACCGAGTGGCTCCAGTACCGCCGTCCGAACTGGGAGCGTGTGAAGGCGGAACTCGAGGCCCCGGTCGTGTTTGACGGCAGAAACCTGTACAGTCCGTCCCGCATGAAGCACCACGGCTTCGAGTATTATCCAATCGGGAGAGAGCAGGTACGATGAGGATCCTGATCACCGGTGCGGCGGGTTTCCTCGGTTCACACCTGACCGACAGGTTTCTGGCCGACGGATATCACGTGATCGGGATGGACAACCTGATCACGGGTAGCCTTGAAAACATCGCCCATCTCGAGGACGAACCGCGGTTCGAGTTCGTCCGACACGACGTCACGCAGTTCATCGACGTCAAGGGAGATCTCGACGGCGTGCTGCACTTCGCGTCGCCGGCGAGCCCGGTGGACTACCTGGAGCTGCCCATCCAGACTCTCAAGGTGGGCAGCCTGGGCACGCACAATGCCCTTGGATTGTCTCTTGCCAAGGGAGCCCGCTTCCTCCTCGCCTCGACGTCTGAGGTGTACGGAGACCCCCTGGTTCACCCGCAACCGGAGACCTACTGGGGCAACGTCAACCCGATCGGTCCGCGAGGTGTGTACGACGAGGCCAAGCGCTTCGCCGAGGCGCTGACCTCCGCGTATCACCGATTCCACGGCGTGGACACGCGGATCGTCCGGATCTTCAATACGTACGGACCGCGCATGCGGCCCGGAGACGGCCGCGTCGTCTCCAACTTCATCGTGCAGGCCCTGCTGGGGCAGGGGCTCACGGTGTATGGCGATGGATCGCAGTCGCGCAGCTTCTGCTACGTCTCGGACGAGGTAGAGGGGATATTCAGGCTGTTCCACTCGGACGCCCCTGACCCTGTGAACATCGGCAATCCGGACGAGTACACTATCGGACAGCTCGCCGAGCGGATCCAGGCCGTCGTGGACCCGGACGCGGGGGTGAAGTATCTGCCGCTGCCCACGGACGATCCGAAGGTGCGGAAGCCGGACATTACGCGGGCTCGCACGATTCTGGGCTGGGAACCCCTCGTGCCCCTGGACGAGGGTCTCGCGAACACGATCGCCTATTTCCGTTCACTTCACGAGCACAACGCGCTGACGCCACCTCCGGTGATCACGGAAGCGGCCGAGGAATGACGATGACTCCATCCAGCGGGCAGGTCCTTTCGGTCGTGATGCCGGTCTACAACGAGCAGGAGACGCTCGAGGCAATCATTCGGCGGGTGCGCGAAGTGCCGCTGAAGATCGAACTGCTCTGCGTCGACGATGGATCCACCGATCGGTCCAGGGAGATCCTGGCCCGGCTCGAGGCCGAGGGACTGGTGGACCGGGTCATTCTGCACGAGAAGAACCAGGGCAAGGGCAGGGCGCTGGCCACGGGCTTCGCTGCGGCCAGCGGCAGCGTGGTGATCATCCAGGACGCCGATCTCGAGTACGACCCCGACGAGTACCGTAAGCTGCTCGAGCCGATCCTGGACGATCGGGCCGACGTGGTGTACGGGTCGCGTTTCTTCGGTGGAGAGCCCCACCGGGTGCTCTACTTCTGGCACTACGTGGGAAACCGTTTCCTCACTCTGATGTCCAACATGGTGACGAACCTGAACCTGACGGACATGGAGACCTGCTATAAGTGCTTCCGAAAGGAAGTGCTCGAAGGGCTGGAGATCGAGGAGCGGGGGTTCGGGGTGGAGCCCGAGATTACGGCGAAGATCGCGCGTGGAGGCTGGCGCGTGTACGAGGTGGGCGTGTCCTACAGCGGACGGACCTACGCGGAGGGGAAGAAGATCAACTGGAAGGACGGGTTCCGGGCGCTGCACTGCATTGCGAAGTACGGAGTCATCCGGCGGGCCACGGCTCCCCGGCGGATTTCGGCGCCGTCAGCCGAGGCCTGAGGAGACGGTGGTGCCACACCTCGGGTCTGGACGATGGCGTGTGCGCCGTGCAGTCGCGGTCGCCGCGCTGGTCCTCCTTCAGGCGGGATGTGGGGGGGCACCGGACGACGCGGTGGAGCGTGGGGATCGTCTCTACGGCGCCGGGCAGATCGATGCGGCGATTGCGGAGTATCGACTGGCACTGAGACAGCGGGGCGACGAGCCCGAGGTGCTGCTCCGGCTCGGTGGTGCGTACGGCGAGAAGGGTGAGGTGGAGGCCTCCCTGCGGTACATTCGCCGGTTGTTGGCGCAGGACTCGACGTATCGCTACCAGGCGGCGGCCGTGTTGTCGGAGGCGGCGCGAGTGGCCCTGGAACGTGGCGCGCCCGATAACATGGCCCGGGCCCTGGGGCCCGTGGAGCGAATGGGAGTCGGGCTGATTCCACCGGACCTGAGGCTCTCGCTGGCACGGCACTACTCCGGGTTGTCAGACCACGGTCGAGCGTTGCCGCTCTATCTGGGTGCGGCGGAGGGCGAGGTGACGTCGGCGGAGGTGGAGCTCGAGATGGCGCGCACCTTCCAGGAGCTGGGTGGCTGCCGCGAGGCCCTCGGCTACTTCGAAAGCTACCTCGAGCGTGGACGATCGGCCGGCACGGATCGGTCCGGCGTCCGCTGGCAGTACGGAAACTGCCTGTTCGTGGTGGCGGAGGAGGAGCAGCGTCGGGGTCGAAGCCGGTCTGCCGAGGCGCACCTCGACGCTCTGATCGAGCAGGGTGTACCGCGCACGCTACTGGACCGGGCGCACTTCGACCGTGGAGAGATGCGCCTGGAGCGGGGCGCCTATCAGGAAGCGGAGTCCGATTTCCTGGCCGTGCTGGAGCTGAATCCAGCGCGCAGCGGCCCGCTGGTGGCCATGGCTGAAGAGAGAATACGCGAGATCCGGTACGGATATCTGAGATAATGAGACAATCCGGGGGACGCAGGGGATTGAAGATAACCTGGGGCACGTGCTTCACCTGGAGCGCGTGGCTGGCCGTCGGCGTGACGGCGGCCTGCAGGCCGGCCATGCCGCCAGAGGGCGCCACGCCGCGGGGTCGATTCGAGTGGTCAGTGGATCGTTTCGAGAGAGAGAAGTACCACGACGCGATCCGCGGATTCAGGGATCACCTGCTTCGCGAGCCGCTGCATCCCACCGCGGACAGCAGCCGCCTTCTCCTGGCCGAGTCGTACCTGAATACCGATCAGGAGCTTCTGGCGGCCAACGAGTTCCGGCAGCTGGCCACGTCCCGTCCGAACAGCCCCATGGCCGACGACGCCCAGTTCGGGGTGTGCCGGTCGTTCTGGGCCGTTTCGCCCGACCTGCCGCGCGATCAGGAGTTCACGGAGAAGACGATGGAGGAGTGCACGCGGCTCCTGGAGTTCTTCCCGCGGAGTCCGCTCGTGGGTGATGCTCGCGCCCTGGTGGCTCAAGCCAGGCAGAAGATGGCGGCCAAGGAGCTCAGGGTCGGTAAGTACTACTATGACAAGACGTTCTACGAGTCGGCCATCATCTACTTCGAGAACATCCTGCAGACGTATCCGGAAGCCGATGTCGTTCCCGAGACGCTGCTCGTGCTGCACTACAGCTACGCCAGGGTAGGCTTCCAGATGGAGGCGGAACTGGTGCAGCAACGTCTCCTGGAAATCTATCCCGATTCGGAGCAGGCGCAGGAGCTCGCGGAGGCAGCCGGGGAAGAGGGCTGACGTGCCGGGACGGGTCGGGATCTTCGGGGGCACGTTCGATCCGCCTCACATCGGGCACCTCGTGGTGACCCAGGACGCACTCGAACGTCTGGAGCTCGATCGCCTGATCGTGGTGCCGGCCGGGCGTCCGCCACATCGGGAAGCGGTGCTGGACCAGGACACGCGGTGGGATCTCGTGTGTAGGGCGTTCGAGGGTGATGACCGCATCCAGGTGAGCGACGTCGAACTGCGGCGGGAAGGTCCCTCGTGGACCGTGGACACCCTGGAGTGGGCGCAGCGGGAACTGAATCCGGAGACCCTGTTCCTGATCGTGGGGGCGGATCAGCTCCGATCCTTCCGCGGCTGGAAGGATCCGGAGCGCATACTGAGCCTCGCACGCCTCGCCGTGATGACGCGGCCGGGCGAAGAGGTGAAGGGGACCGACGTCCCTCACGAAGTCATCGAAGTTACGAGGGTGGACCTCTCCAGTACGCGCATCCGACGCCGCCTGGAGGAGGGCAGGTCAATTCGATACATGGTGCCGGAACGCCTTCGACCGCAGGTCGAGCGGGCGTGGTCGGCGCGGCGTACTCAGTCGGGCGCCTGAAGGGGCGCGGCCGAACAAAGGAAGATCGCAGCACATGTTGAAGGGAATGGTACAGAAGGTCGTGGGCACCCGCTTCCAGCGTGAGATGAAGCGGTTGCAGCCCATCGTCGACGACATCCTCCGTCACGAGGAGCATCTGGGCGAGGTCTCCGAAGAAGAGCTCAAGGCCCAGACCGAGAAGTTCCGGGAGATGATCCGCGAGAGGACGAGGACACTCGAGGACGAGATCCAGAAGATAAGAGAGGATCGACGCCACACCGAGGACAGCTCCAAGCGGGCGGACCTCTCGGAACGCCTGAGCCAGGCCGAGTCCGAACTGATCGAGGCGACCAACGCGATCCTGGACGAGCTGCTGCCCGAAGCGTTCGCCACCGTACGCGAGGCGACCCGCCGCCTGTTGGGCAGTGAGATCGAGGTCACCGGGAACAAGATGACCTGGGACATGGTCCCGTACGATGTGCAGCTCATCGGCGGTATCGTCCTCCACCAGGGAAAGATCGCCGAGATGGCGACGGGTGAGGGAAAGACGCTGGTCGCCACCCTCCCCATGTACCTGAACGCGCTGTCAGGGAAGGGCGTTCACCTCGTCACGGTGAACAACTACCTGGCCCGTCGTGACTCGCAGTGGATGGGCACGATCTTCACGTACCTCGGGCTCACCGTGGGGTGTATCGACGACACGCAGCCGGGGAGCGAGGTGCGCCGCGCCATGTACGGCTGCGACATCACGTACGGTACCAACAACGAGTTCGGCTTCGACTACCTGCGCGACAACATGGTCGTCCGCCAGGAAGACCGGGTTCAGAGGGCGCACAACTACGCGATCATCGACGAGGTGGACTCCGTCCTGATCGACGAGGCCCGCACGCCGTTGATCATCAGCGGTCCGGTGGGGCAGGCGCAGGACCAGCAGGTTTACAAGAAATACAACGGCCAGGTCGCGAGCCTGGTCCGGAAGCAGGCCTCGATCGTAAGCGAGCTGGTCGCCGAAGCCGAGGCGGAGCTAGCCAAGCTCGAGGACGAAGAGGCGGAGGACGCGAGCGAGTTCCACACGGGCAAGCTCCTGCTGGCAGCGCAGCGCGGGGCGCCCAAGAATCGTCGCCTCATGAAGCTGCTCAACGAGTCCGGGGTGAAGCAGCTGGTGCAGCGCACCGAGGCCGGGGTCATGCGCGATAAGGCCATGGCCGACATCGACGAGATGCTCCTGTTCACCACGGACGAGAAGGGTCACACGATCCAGATCAGCGACCGCGGTCAGGACATCCTGAGCCCCGGAGATCCGGACGCGTTCGTGATTCCCGACATCTCGGAGGCCGTCAAGAAGGTCGAGGACGACGCGAAGCTCGGTCCTGACGAGACGCGCGACAGTATCCAGCAGCTTGAGCGGGACTACGCCGAGAAGTCTGAGCGTCTGCACATCATCCATCAGCTGGTCAAGGCGCACGCGCTGTACGAGAAGGACGTGGAGTACGTCGTCGAGAACGGCGAAGTCGTGATCGTGGATGAGTTCACGGGCCGTAAGATGACGGGGCGGCGCTGGAGCGACGGCCTGCACCAGGCGGTCGAGGCGAAGGAGAACGTGAGCGTCCGCGGGGAGACGCAGACGCTGGCCACCATCACGATCCAGAACTACTTCCGCATGTACTCCAAGCTGGCCGGAATGACCGGTACGGCGGAGACGGAGGAAGGCGAGTTCCACGAGATCTACGGCCTCGAGGTCGTCGTCATTCCCACCAACCGGCCGGTACGCCGGATGGACGACGAGGACCTGCTCTATCGCACGAAGAGAGAGAAATTCGCGGCTCTGCTCGACGAGATCGAGCGCCTGCACAGGCGTGGCCTGCCCATGCTGGTAGGTACGACGAGCGTCGATGTGTCGGAGAAGGTCTCGCGGATGCTCAAGCGGCGCGGACTGGCTCATGAGGTCCTGAACGCCAAGCAGCATGAACGCGAGGCGGACATCGTGTCGCTGGCCGGACAGCCCGGGGCTATCACGATCGCCACCAACATGGCTGGCCGTGGCACCGACATTAAGCTTGGCGCGGCCCTGGTGAAGTGTCAGGTGTGTGGAATCCGCTCGGCCGAGCCGGCGTTCGGCCAGCTGGCCGAGAAGGAGGATCTGGAGCAGGACCAGGTGAAGGCTCTCGGTTGCTACGTGGACCCGCCGTGCGGTCTGCAGATCCTGGGCACCGAGCGGCACGAGTCGAGGCGTATCGATCGCCAGCTCAGGGGCCGGGCCGGCCGGCAGGGCGATCCGGGATCGAGCCGGTTCTTCCTGTCGCTCGAAGACGACCTGATGCGTCTGTTCGGGACCGAGCGGGTGGCCAAGGTCATGGACCGCCTGGGGGCCGAGGAAGGCGAGGTCATTACCCACCCCTGGATGACGAAGTCGATCGAACGGGCGCAGCGTCGTGTCGAGCTCCAGAACTTCGAGGCCCGCAAGCGGCTGCTCGAGTACGACGACGTGATGAACCAGCAGCGCGAGGTCATCTACGACCTGCGGCTCTTCGGTCTCGAGGGTGGAGAGGACCTGAAGGGTGAAGCCTGGGAGATGATCGAGCGGTCGGTCATCGAGATCGTCGAAACGGTCATCGAGCCGGGCTCACACGCCGACGAGTGGGACCTCGCGGCGCTGCGTGAGCGCTTGCTCCTGGACTACTTCCTGGTAGCCTCCTGGCTCCCGACCGATAGTCTCGCTTCGGCCGAGATCTCGTGGAAGGACACGGACGAACTGATGGACGCCGTCCTCGACTTCGTCCACGAGGCGTACCACCAGAAGATCGAAAGTTTCGGGGAGAACTGGGAGCGGATTCTCAGCTTCATCGTGCTGTCGGTGATCGACGAGAAATGGAAGGGGCACCTGTACGACCTGGATCACCTGCGAGAGTCGATCCGGTACCGGGCGTACGGACAGCGCGACCCGCTGGTCGAGTACAAGAAGGAAGCCTACAGCGCCTTTGTGGACCTCATGCAGGATCTGCGGAAGAGCCTGTCGAACCTGGTGTTCCGGGCGCAGGTGGAGATGCGTCCCGCTCTCAGGCCGCAGCAGGTGAGCTCGCTGAGCGGTCCGAGCGAGCTGGCGGGTACCGGCAGCGGTGCGGCGGCATTGGGCGGACCCGTTTCCGCCTCCGGCCCGCCGCGCAGGGCGCAGGCCGAGAC